>JBKCEW010000085.1:0-4428 GCA_046304235.1 Crocinitomicaceae bacterium
TTCTCGAATAATAGATTTAGATTCATTTGTTATTTAACAAGAGTATTTGTTTTTTCTATTGTTTCAAATAAATAATTTGTGTGATTGTAAATAAGCCCTTTATTTTTTATCTTATTTTTTATAAAGAACTCATTTCTTTCAAGTTCTAATAACTGAAAATTAAGGTTCAATTTAATTAGATTGTATTTTTGATTTTCAATTTTATTGTTAACGAAGTAGTTATTGAAGTTTTCTATGTAAATATTTTCAAGGTGTTTTTCATAAGAAAGTCCATGAAGTTTTTTTCTACATATAATAGATTCTACAAAAGAGCAATTTAAATCTGTTACCAAAATAAGCTCGTTAATTTTATTCTGAACGATTGCAACTTGAATTGATTCCAAATTATTCAAAACATATACTCCTGGAACAGTTATAAAATAAGGGTTATCTCCATACTTTAATTTCAACCTTTGTTCCAGGTGTGAAAAGGGACATATTACAAATAGTTTTTCCATTACTGTTTTTATCAAAGTTCAGTGTATTTTTTGAATAATTTTTATTTATATTTGATATGATTTATATTAAATAATTTTATGAATTATACACTTAGTCAATTACAAATCTTTTTAAAGATTGCTCAAACAAAAAGCATAACAAAAGCGTCAGAGGAATTACATTTGACACAACCTGCAGTTTCAATTCAGTTAAAAAATTTTCAAAATCAATTTGATATACCTTTAACTGAAGTTGTTGGTCGTCAATTATATGTTACAGATTTTGGTATGGAGATTGCACTGGCTGCTGAGCAAATTCTAAACCAGGTACAAGAGATAAATTTTAAGACCTTAGCTTACAAAGGACAAATGACAGGGAGATTGAAATTATCTGTTGTTTCGACTGGAAAATATGTCTTGCCTTATTTTTTATCTGATTTTTTAAAATTATACCCAGGTGTAGAATTAACATTAGATGTTACGAATAAATCTAAGGTCATTGACAATATAGTGAATAATGAAGTTGATTTTTCTATGGTTTCTGTTTTACCTGAAAATTTAAACATTGAACATTTAGAACTGCTTCAAAATAAATTGTTTTTAGTAACAGGTAGAGAAACAAAAATCGATTATAAAAAGACGCACGACTTTTCAATTTTTGAAGAATTACCTATTATTTATCGTGAATCAGGGTCTGGAACAAGATACTCAATGGAGCAATATTTCAATGCTAAGGGAATACGATTACATAAAAAATTAGAGTTGACATCTAACGAAGCAGTTAAACAAGCGATTATTGCAGGTTTGGGTTCATCGATAATGCCAATAATAGGTATAAAAAATGAGTTAAAATCAGAGGAATTGCAAATAATAAAAGTTAAAGAATTTCCTATTACAACGAATTGGCAATTAATTTGGCAAAAAAACAAACGCTTTTCACCTGTAGCAAATGCGTTTATAGATTACATCAAAAATAATAAAGAAGAAATCATCAAAAAACATTTTGCTTGGTATGAAGCTTTTTAAAGTTCAAAAATGGTTTCAAAAGTTTTAAATATGTAATCTAATTCTTTTTTAGTAATACAATAAGGAGGGTTTAGGTATATGGTATTTCCTAATGGTCTAATAAATAGTTTTTTAGATCTTAATTTTTTGTAATACAAATGATTGTTTTTTGAGAAATAATCTTTCTCTCCAAATTGATTTAATTCAAAAGCTAAAATTGTTCCAATGCTTCTTATAGATTGAATTTTCGGATTAGATTCGTGTTTTTTTACAAAGTTTTTAAGTTGTTCATCAATGGAATGTATCCGTTTCCATACTTTTGATTTTTTTAGTAGTTCAATGTTTTTTAGTGCCACTGAACAAGCTATTGGGTTTGCAGTGAAAGAATGTCCATGTAAAAAGGCATGCTTCGTTTCACTAGATAAAAAAGCATTGTAAATTCGGTTTGAAGTTACGGTTACACCTAAAGGAAAGACTCCACCTGTGAGACCTTTAGAAAGACAAATAAAATCTGGAATTTCTTCTAATTGATTTAAAGCAAACAAAGTGCCTAAACGTCCCCATCCAGTCATAACCTCATCAAAAATGACAAGTACGTTGTTTTTTTTGGCAATTCTAATTAGTTCATTTAAAAATTTTTTGGAATAAATACGCATTCCAGATGCTCCTTGAACTAATGGTTCTACAATGATAAAGGCAATTTTTCCTGTTTTACATTTTTCTTCAGCATCAGTTAAAATCTTGTTTTCATTTTCTTTTGTTGGAAAATCTAAATAGTGCGTATCAAAAAAAAGCGGTTCAAATGGTTTATTGAAATAATTTCGTTCTCCAAGTGACATTGCTCCAAATGTGTCACCATGATATGCGCCTTTTAATGCTATTGCTTCTGTTTTTGGTGTACCAAAATTAGACCAGTATTGTAAAGCCATTTTAACAGCTACCTCTACAGAAGTTGAACCATTGTCACTATAAAATACTTTTTCAAACTCATCTGGTAATAGGTTGCAAATTTTTTCGGCTAATTGAATAGCAGGTGAATGTGTCGCATCTGCAAAAATAATATGGTCAATTTTTTTTAGTTGTTTTTTAATTGCTTTCATCAATGGCAGGTAATTATGACCGTGTATATTTACCCACCAAGAAGAATTACAATCTATAAATTTATCTCCTTTTTCATCAATTAAATAAATGCCTTTTGTTTTAACAATGTGTAAAGGATTTTCTGCTGTTTGATGTTGCGTAAACGGATGCCAAACATATTTTTTATCTATGTTAATCATCTATTTTCTTTCTTTTTCAAATTGAAGTCTTTTTCCTTTACTGTCAGATATAAATCTTTCATTGTCATATACTAAATTTCCGTTCACAAATGTTTTTTCGATTTTAGTTCGATAAGTGTAATTTTCCATTGGTCCCCAACCACATTTGTAATATAATGGAGTAGAGGAAGTTTGATGTAAGTCAATGATTACTAAATCAGCATAATACCCTTCTCGAATATAGCCTCTATCTATCATTCGATAAATTTCAGCTGGACCATGACACATTTTTTGTACGATTTGTTCTAAGCTTATTTTACCATCCTTGTAAAATTCTAACATACAGGGTAAATTATGTTGTACCATTGGAGCACCTGACATCATTTTTGTGTAAGGACCTACTTTTTCAGATACTAAATGAGGGGCATGATCAGAAGCTATGATATCAATATGGTTATTGATAAGAGAATCAAATAAAAGCGCTCGATTTGCTTCCGATTTAATAGATGGGTTCCATTTGATTTTAGCTCCTAAACGTTCGTAATCAGTATCATTAAACCAAAGGTGGTGAACACATGCTTCCGCTGTTATTTTTTTATTTCGTAAGGAAGTTTGATTATCCAGAAGTAACGCTTCACGTCCTGTTGAAACATGAAATAAATGCAAACGAGCATCTGTAGATTTGGCCAACTTAAGTAAGGTTTTCGTGCTCTCTAAACAAGCTGTTTCATCCCTGATTTCACCGTGGTATTTAACAGGGATATCTTCACCATAAATCTTCTTATATTTCAAAAAGTTTTCTTCAATGCGTGCTTCATTTTCACTATGTAAAGCAATCAAATGATCTGAAGATGAAAATAGTTTTTCGACAAATTCAGGGTGATTAGCAAGAATACTATTGTTATTGAAATACAGACCGTCATCTGTGATACCGCATACCCATTCTTTATCGGTTTTTAATGCTTCTTCCAAGTTGTGTTGGGTAATTCCCATAAAGAAAGAGTAATTAGCAAGGGAATGATTTTTAGCATAGGTATATTTTTCCTCCAATAATGCTTGTGTAAGTGTGTTGGGAATAGTATTTGGCATATCCATAAAACTAGTCACACCACCTGTAACCGCTGCTTTAGATTCTGACTCAATAGTAGCTTTATGCGTTAAACCTGGATCACGAAAATGTACTTGATCGTCGATAGCACCAGGTATCAAAATTTTGCCGGCACCTTCAATTACTATATGTTTTTCAATACTTGATATTGAAATAATTTTCGCGATTTTTTCAATACGTTCGTTATTTATAAGGATATCTCCCTGAAATGATTTGTCTTCATTTACAATCGTAATGTTTTTAATTAATGTTTTCATAAATTAAATATTATTAGCTCTTCTCAGACGGTTATTAATTGCGATTCCTTTTCCAACTTCAGGGGCTAGTTCTGATAGAATTAAATCGTAGTTTTTTGAATCTATTGAAATTAGTAAATCATATAGGTTTGAAGCAATTTGATTGATATCTCCCTTCTCAGAATAAGAATAAAAATCAATATCTTTCATAATTAATTTTTCTTTTTTACACGTTATTATAGCAATTTTAGGGTATTCTGATTTGTATTTTAATATTGTATTTAATTCAATTTTTTCTATAACTATAAATGGGGAAGTAGGTGAATAATGTTTTTTTGACATAC
>JBKCEW010000086.1:0-4806 GCA_046304235.1 Crocinitomicaceae bacterium
TTTCAATTATATCGAATCTGAGTTGAAAATGGGGTTAAATATAATTTTAAATACGAAAATCGATTTTTTTTTCAATCGAGAATTAATTGATTATTTAGTTTATAAAAATTATTCAATTAAGAAAGCATGTCAATATCTCAGCGAAACTTATTATACAATACATACAATTGAAGAAATCAACAATGAGTTTGAATTTCAACTTATTCATGTTAAACTTATTGAAAATGAGAAGTCAAATCTTAATCATTCTAATGATTTAACTTTTACAAATCAAGATAAAGTAATTGAATTACTAGATAAATTGGAGACTGCAGCTAAGTTGATAGAATCTAAAGGGTTAGTAATTAATGGTAAATTGATTGCGCAATATTCAGTACCTCCTGTTAGCCCACCTGCTATTACTGATATATTAAAGAAAAACATAAACAAAATTGAAACTAAACTAAAAGAAAGTCCAGAGAGATGGTTATTAATTAGAAAATATTTAAAACCTCTACGTGAACTTGAATTTAAGCTGCAAATAAATAGATATAATCAAAAAATAGGTTAGTTATTTTATCAACGTTACATGCCCAATGTAATTGTGTTTTTTCTTATTTAAATTATCAATAAATTCAACTTTCCAAGTATAAACTCCATCTAAACAAAACATTCCACCGAAAGTACCTTTCCAACCTATCGATTTGTCATGTGATATGAATATAATTTCGCCCCACCTATTGAAAATGGTAAGTGTGTAGGATGTTGGATCGATTGCATTCGAGATTATAGGAAGAAATTCCTCATTTTGCTGATCATCATTTGGAGTGAATGTATTGGGTACGTAAACTGTTAAATCTGTAGGAATAATAATATGAATGGTTTTAGAGTCTTCACAAAAACCTCTTTGTGATGCATATAAAGTAACAAAGTAATCATTGGATTCTAGTGGAAAAGTATGAATCGGATTTGTTAAATTAGAGATTGTACCGTCACTAAAAGACCAATTATATTTTGTCGAATTTTCTGATTTATTCAAAAGTGTTAAACGTGGTGTAAACATCGATAAAATAGTATCGTTTACATCAAAATTTGCAATTGGATAAGGATATATTTTTAGAATCGTATCTTTTTGCAAAGAGGATATACAACCATCTCGATAACTTACCACTTTCACATTAAACTTTCCTTGTTTAGAAAATTTTACTATTGAGTCTTCATTGATATGCATTTTTTCTCCGTCAATATACCAAATACATGAGTCAAGTTTATTAAAAGATGGAATTAATAATTTTACACTGACTGGGGCACATCCTTCTTTAGAACTTAAATCAAAATTGGTAATTGGTAATGAGTTATTGATTATTTTAATTTCTCCAATTCCACCACAACCAATTTTTGTTGAGTAAGTTAACGTGATTGAATCTTTTGAAAAATCACTAGGTCTGAAGTATAAAATTGAAGAATCATCTTTATCTATTTTAAAAGAAGGATCTGACCAAATACCATGCTTACTAAATGCTTGAATTTTATAAAGATTTGTATCATTTTTACAAAATGGTCCTACTGGAGAAATAGGAATATTTTCAATGTCTTTAATGTTAACAGATATTTCTGATGAATTTATACAATTATATTTATTGATTTTTAATCTATAAATTCCTATTTGATTAGTCGTTAAATCTGTAATTATTGGCGTACTATCGTTTGATGTAAAGTTATTTGGACCACTCCATTCATATGTAGCATTTTGATAACTTGGTGATTTTAATTTTAATGTATCACCAATACAGATTGGATTGTTTGTATTTAGTGTCACTATTGGTAAATTCGATATACGAATTGATTTTATAGTTGAATCAGCTGCAACACAAGATTTCTCGGGAGTTTTGTATTTTATATTAAAGATTCCAACACTAGAATTTAAAAAATCAATCTCACCAGTTATTGAGTCAATCTTTATAGCATCAGAATTAGCATTGAATTTTCCTCCTATTTCAAAATTGTTACTTAGAGAAGGTTGTATTTTTGGTGTGTTTACACAATAAAGAGAATCACTATAATTGAATTCGGTAACTGGTTTTCTTAGATCAGCGATTAATATTTCAGTATTTCCTGTTCCCGTCCCTCCGCAAACACTAGATATGATTTTATATTCAATTTTATATGTTTTACCACCAAAAGCTTTTGATAAATCTAATTCTCCTGTACTTTCATTAACTGAAATTTCAGTTTCTAAAGTACTAAATCCTCCCCCTTTTGAAAAATTAGAAGGTAAAATTGGTAAGGTATTTAGTGAATTTAGACAAATTGGTCTAGGATATGAAAAATTAACAATTGGTGTATTACTACCTTCGATTGTAATTTCACTTTTCCCTATACTTTGAGCATAACATCCACTTGCTTTAATAGTGTAGGTTATCTCATAAGTTCCTGGTAAGGTACCTTTTAAATTAATTGTTCCATTTGTTTTTGATATTGTAACGTCTTGTGGAGCTGTAAACTCTCCTCCGGTATCAAAACTTCCCATAGGAACTGGATTAGAACCTGTTATACAGATTGGTGAAGTATAATTGAAGTTTGTGTTTTTTTGAACTAAAGAATCAATTTTAATATTGATGGTTGTGTCTAAAGCTGCATTACAGTTCGTCTGTGGTAAAACATATTTAATTTGGTAATCTCCTTTTTTTGAAACATCAAGTTTAAGTTCACCTGTTAGTGAATCAATTATTAGATCATCAGAATTGGTACTAAACTTCCCTCCTTTTGTAAAACCGTTATTTAAATTAGGAAGTATATTACCGTTACCAATGCAAATTAAGTTGTTATAGCTAAATGTTATTTTTGCTATCGATCTATCAATTATCGTTATTAATACATTATTCGTAGATACGGCACAATTTTGATTGTTTTTAACTTCATAGTAAATATTGTAAGTACCAATAGGAGTATTTTTTAGGTCTATCTCACCTGTTAAATTATCTTTGAAAATTAATTTTATAGAATCAGTTTTGAATACACCACCATTTATGAAACCATTAGCTAAATTAGGTAACGGGTTTGCATCAAAAATACAAATTGGTGAGGGATATTGAAATCCAGGGATTGGACTAGGATTAGCAATAATTTCAATTTCAGTAGAATCTAATTTTTCATTATAACAATCATTTTTTTTGAATTGATAGTATATTTTGTGTTTACCTGGGTCAGATTTCCCTACATTAATTTCTCCACTGATTGAGTCTATATTTATGTTCGTTTTTGAAAAAAAAAGTCCTCCTAAAGTAAAGCTTGGTACTAAATTTGGTGATACATTCGAATTACTTTGGCAGATAGGAGTTGGATATGAAAACGAAGTTGTCGGTTCTTGCATTGGTTTTATTTCAACTTCAATCATTGTTTGACCGGCTACTTCACAAACATTGTTTGGATTTACATTATAAGTAATTTCGTATTTTCCAGGTTTACTTAAATTAGGTGAAATTTTCCCGGTTGAAGTATTTAGGTTTAAATCTGAAGAGTTAGAAGAAAAGACTCCCCCTTTTACAAAACCATTTGATCTTGTTACAAATTGATCAGGAGAGCCGATACAAATTATACTATCGTAATTGAAATCAGTAACTGGTTTTATAGGTTTGTCTTTAATTACAAATGACTTGTTAACTATTCCTACACAGCCTCCAGCATTATAGGAAATTGTTAAAATTTCATCATTTTCTACTTGGTTGTCAGTAATTGGACTAATTAATAGTTGTACTGAATCTTGATTTGCAGGAATAGTTATAGTTCCAGGTAAATTTTGAAAGTCAGTTCCATTAATGGCTTGTCCACTTATATTATAAGAAATGATAGTTTCCTGAGATGATTTAGTTCCAATTTTAAAAGTAAGTATACCCTTAGAGCAATTTTCAACAATGTTTGAATCGGAGATTACGGTTAAATCATTTTTTTGTTCTCTTGATTCAGTAGTAATAATATTACTAAACAAACTATTAGCTAAAAGAAAAACACCACTATCATAATTTTGATCACCAACATCAGCTACTGCAATTTTCATATGATATGTTGCACCACATTTAACAGCTGATTTTGCTATCAGTGGTATGGTATAACCATCGAAAGTGATTTGATTTGAAGCTGGTAAATTTGGATAATTAGGAACAAAATATTTGGAGTATAATTTCCAATCAGGATCTATTGCATCACAAATAGTTTCATTATTACTACCTGATACAGTTCCTGAATTTATAGTATTAACACTAACATTTGTTTCAGTTGTTCCAGGGACTAATGCTAAATTTTTATTATAAAAATCTGAACCTCCCGATGGGTCTGGTCCAGAAAGCATAAAAGCAAACACATCATTAAAACTACTACAGTTAAATTCAGGATATTCTTCGGATGCAAATACATACTTGAATTGAATTGAATCAGACATTGGTATAAAGTCAAATTCCAAGATGGTCGCATCAGTTGTTTTTTTTTCTGTTTTTTTTATGATAGAATCTAAATCTTTGTCAGATAAATTAGATCCTTGAGAACCTAAATTTTGTGAAATGTTTGGCCCACTAGCATTTTGTGTGTTTCCTGTAGATAAAAATATCCCTTTATCTAAACCGAGATTATTGCTTCCAGTTACATTTTTATAAGTAAATTCTGCAATTCCAGTTGAGTTATCTCCTTTAAACGAAATATTTGTAACATTTACACCAGGACCAATTAGTATATCTGAAACAAGCTGAGAAGGTGATTTTGAATTAATTATATTTAATTGTGAATAAGAATTTGAGTATATTAGTAATACAAAAAAGATGAAGTATGTTTTAT
>JBKCEW010000087.1:0-3460 GCA_046304235.1 Crocinitomicaceae bacterium
GATAAAAATCAATCCAATAACAACATCTAACGCAACATTATCTAACATATAAAACAAGAATTTCTCAAGCTATTGAAACTAATTTTTCAATAACATATTAATTATTAATTAAATACTAAAAAGATAAAAGAAAGAAGTTAACCAAATATGTTACCTTCTTTCATTTGATTATTTATCCAATATAAAATCCTTCGATGAACACAGTACCTGTATATGTAGTTGCATCAGATGCGGTAACCACTTTCACATAAATTCCTGTATTTGCAGGACATGAAATTCTAGATGAACTTTCAGCTCTAAGTGTTAATGCTGTAAATTGATTGGCAGCAAAAGATGAATTTGGTAATGCTTGATTACTAACAAAATCAGCGTAATTAGAAGCAGTGTGACCTACTGAAATCGAAGGTCCAGTAAATCCTAGGGAAGCAATCGTATCTGCATGAAACCAAACATTGGTTACTACAAAACGCCCTTTACTAGTATCTGTAGTCAATAATAACGTAGAACCAGCTGTCTTACAATTTATTTGAACCTTAGCCGTAATTTTACCAGTAACAATCGTACCTACTTTAGAATCTACATACGATTTCACTGCTTTTTGTGAAGGATATTTTGTATCTGAATTAGCAGCTAAAGTTACATCTGTATCCTTATTTGTTGATGCCTCTACACCACTAACATCTGAAGCTGTGATGGTTGCCCAATTTGCTTTTCCATCAGAAGTAACTGATTTCAAAAATTTTCCTGTTCCTTCGGTACCATCAATTAGTCTTACGGAATAATTTAAATGACCGTTCGTTGCTGCAAATTCCCCACCAACGTTAGTAGAAGTTGTTGAAGTAAAATCCGCTACCCCTTGTGTACCAATATTTAATGTTGGGTTTCCAGATGCTTTACCAGAAACACCCATGTTGTAATTACCTGACGTAACTCCATTAGCAGAAGCAATCAAACCGGTTGCATCCACAGCACCCGTAATTTGCGTTTTAAAACGAGCACTTACTGCGAAGTTTGAAGTAACAGAATGTAAATGGTAAAAAGTGTTTGTAATATCACCTTCTCCAACAGCAACCTGACTACCATTATCTTGAATGATACCATTACCTAGATTTTTAGATGTTGTCCAACGAGGTACATAGTTTGAAGTTCCTGAGCCTGTTGTGTATGGAGTTAAATCTTGATCACCTGTGTTCGAACCAGATAAGGTAGAAATTCCTAAAATTGTTCGAATTTTATCCGCTGAAAAATAATCTAAAATTGCCTTGATTACAGGGAATTTAGTTGTACTAGTTTCATTTCCAGTAATAGTAGCTACTTTATTTGAAGTGTTTTCAGGAGTAAATCCTAAAGCAGGTTCAAAAGTAGTACCCACCCAATCATGCACTGCCTTTACAGATGGATATTTCGTATCCGATGTAGCATCTGTTGTAATGGAAGTAGATTTATTTGATGCGTTTTCTTTTTGTCCAAGTTGAGTAGAAATTGTAGTAGCAAAATTAGGGTCATTTCCTAATGCATTTGCTAATTCACTCAACGTATTTAATGCCTCAGGTGAAGTATTGACTATGGCAGCAATACGATCATCTAACTCATTTGATACCGCTAGTGTTGTTGGATACAAGACATTGTTTTTAACAGTAAAATCAATTGCTTTGTTTGCTGTATTTTCTGCAGTATAACCAAGTGCAGGAGATAACTCACCCAAGCCAATTTTAACTGCATTCAATTGCTCATCAACAAAATACAATAACCCATCTTTAGTAATAATTGAATTAGCTTGGTGATTACTCAACGTAGTACTGTTATTTAAAACAATTTCATCAAAAGTAGGAACATCATTTTCAGCTACTACTTTTCGAGCCAATTGATTACCATCTACATAATATAATTCACCTTCGTAAAAAACTACTGAGTTTGAAGGTAAGTCAACCAGTGTAGTTTGATCAGTGAACGAAACTTTATTTAAGCTTGGAGAACTTCCTTCTTCAATCAATTTTGTAGTTGTACCCGTATTATCAACTCGATACAATTCATCGTTAAAGATAAAGATTGTATTTGCCGCTTGAGGTGTTTGGATTGTTTGGTTTTCTAATTTAATCGAAAACAAATCAGCCACATCATTTTTTGCAATTACCTTTTGAGCAGCACCAAAACCATCTGTCCAATACAAATCATCCCCTGTTAAAAATAAAGTGTGAGGAGCATGTACTTCACCGGCTGGTAAATTGGTTAAATTCAACGAATTTAGAGCCAAGTCAGCACCTTCAATCGCAATTTTAAAAGGTGTTCCTGTTCCGTCTACATAATATGGTTGGTCACCTGAAACATATAAAGAATAAGGTGTGGTAGAAGTAGTATTCGGATTAAATACAACTTCTTGAAAAGAAAATCCTAATCCAGTTAAAATTTCCTTTAACGTAGTTAAGCTGATTCTTTTTGTTGTTCCTCCATTTACAATCGGAAGAAAATCTGTTCCTACTGCATTAATTGCTAATAGGTTGTCTAATTGTGATATTTTTTTATCTGACATACTTTTTTATTTTATTTTCTAATTAACTTCTATTTGTCCAATAATCATTTTCTTTTCGGGTTGAATTGACAAAATGCAATCCACTCAAATCTATTCTGAACCCACCTAAATCTGATGCTTTGGTGGTATCTATGTCTTCAGGAACCAAAATTGTCTCATTATATGGGGGGATAGTAATGGCATTATTTTCAGTTGATAACCCAACATTTACTTGGTTGAAAGATGGGAATTTCGAATCTTTAGGTAAAATAGAAGCCAATTGTGTTAAGGGATTTGATTGATGATTTGGAACATAATCTTCATTCAAAGTTGATAACGAGTGAATTTTTAACATTCCTGAAGAGCCTATTTCTAGCGTAACCACTGTTGATAAAGGAATGCTATAATCATCATTTGGATTGTAATTTAATTGATCAACAACATATCGCTGTGTTAAAACTATATTTCTAAAGTATACTGATCTTTCGGGGGCTGCATCTAAACGCATACATGAAAATGAATTGCTATTAGATCGAAAATATAGGCTTCCATCGTTGTTATGATGAACAGCATTTGTATCTACTTTAACACTTTGATAATTATGTGTAGCGTCACCAAATACATGCGGAATAAATAAGGTACCACTTAGGTATGTTACCTTTCCAACTTTTCTATATCTTGGAAAATTAGCAGAATCTGGATGGCGATAATAATTGTTGAAATTAAATCTCTGCCACTGAGTATCTTCACCGAAAATTTGGCTAACAGTAGCTGTTAACTCCATATTGTTAATTCCCTGTGAGATTGGTATTAAATCGTATGAATTTAAATCTCTTGTTCGATTTAATTCACTAATAAATTTATCTGACATAGTAAAATTTTATTCGTATAAACTTTTTAAATATTTATTGAAATAATTATTCAAATAAGAAATTCCATCTAACGTAATAC
>JBKCEW010000088.1:0-2518 GCA_046304235.1 Crocinitomicaceae bacterium
TTTCTAATATATAGTTTATTAGCTACAACAATAAATGAAGGAATAGCGGTAAATTTTAACCTTAGAGGTAGAAAATTAGAACATGCTATACGTCGTATGTTAGATGATGGATTTCATACCGAACATACGTTTTGGAGTGTATGTAAAGATTTGATAAAATCGGTTTTAGTTAGATTAAAAAAGATACTATTCTATTTCCGATTTTCTTGTCCTACACCAAAGGACCCAAAGCAAATGTCTTTTGTTGAATTGTTTTACAATGAACCTTTAATTAAGTATTTAGGAGAGAACAAAATATCCAAAAGACCATCGTATATCAGTCCTGATTTTTTTTCAAAAGCAGTATTAAAAATTTTATTTGATAAAGGAAAATCCCCTGAAATTACAGCTTGTTTGGAAGGATTAACTGATGCTGAAAAATTCCTACATATCAAAAATGGAGCAGCCAGTTTAACTGAAATAAACGAAACAAGAACTTTATTATTGACGATGTTAGATAATTCAAATAATGACATCGAGATTTTTAAAAGTAAATTGGAAAACTGGTTTGATGAAACCATGCACCGTGCATCTGGTTGGTACAAAAAACAAAGTCAATTAATTACCCTACTAATCGGATTTTCCATTGCTGTAGTGTTTAATGTTAATACGATCAAGTTAGTTCAACAATTATCTAGAGATAAAGAAGCAGCAAAAAAAATGACTGAATTGAGTGTTCAATATGTTGATTCCCATAAAGATTCGACAGGTCATTTGTCTGAAAAACATGAAGCAATTGCAAATTCGTTTTTTCTTAGAGCAGATTCTTTGATTAAAAGTGATTTTAAATCTGCAAATCAGATTATTGGAATCGGATGGGATTATTCCGATTCATTAAAAAAGTTTTGTAATAAGAAAATTAAAAATCATGAAAAATGTATTCAACCTTGTGTTTTAAAAAAAGTACCTATTAAAACAAATTCTCAAAAAGTTGAGTTCATTTTCTCAAATTTTAACTTCAGAACTATTGTAGGATATATAATTACTGCCATCGCTATTTCATTTGGTGCTCCTTTTTGGTTTGATTTGTTAAGCAAATTCGTTTCAATCAGAGGCGCCGGAGCAAAACCAACTACTAAAAAAACGTAAGGATTACAAATTGCATATTACAGATTACAGATTACAAATTGACAATTAACCATTAATCACTAACCATTAAACATTATAAAAAATGACTACAGGAAAAAACGGAATTCAATTAATCGAAGAATTCGAAGGGTTTAAACCCAAAATGTACAAAGATGCAGTTGGTTTACCAACAATAGGTTTTGGAACTTTGATAGATACTGCAGATGAAAAATGGTTGTTAACAGCTACCATAACCAAAGAACAAGCAGAGGACTTACTTCGTAAGGAGTTAGTGATGATTGAAAACAAACTCAAGTTAATGGTTACAGCAACGATTAACCAAAATCAATACGATGCGTTGGTTTCATTTGCTTACAATCTAGGAGTTTACAATGTTAAGACATCAACTTTATTGAAAAAAGTAAACAAAAATCCAGCAGATGCAACGATTCGTAAAGAGTTTGCAAAATGGGTTAATGCAGGAGGAAAAGTATTACCTGGCTTGGTACGTCGTAGACAAGCAGAAGCAGATTTGTATTTTAAAGTTTGAGGATTAGAAGATTTTCCCTCCTGTCAGCCTGAGCCTGTCAAAGGTAGGGAGGGTAATAAAATTAATTAATTATTGAAACAATATGTCTAATAGAACATTACAGAACCTAATTAAATTAGGAGAAGAGCAATTAGGATATTTACGGAATTCTCTAAATCAAATAGAGAAAGGGGATTATTTTGAGGTTAAAAGAGTTGCTTCGACGATTCGAACTTTAATTCATGACACCAATATGAGCCATTCGTTAATTAATCAAATTAATAATCATTCAGCTAACTTATTTGATAAAGAATGCTTTTTCTTCGCAAACGGTCAACCGTTAAAAGGAACACTTGCCGAAAGTTTATACGCTGAGATTAGATGTAGAGTACCTAGAATTCAATTTGATGAATATAATTTCAAGGCAAAAGAAGTTTTCAGAACATGGAACACATTGGAGGATTGGTGGGAGGGGCTTTTATTTAAAAATCCAACGTGTGAGAAGTTTTTTTCTCGTAAAGATGTCATACTACATTTTGCTAATAAAGAAGGCGGAAGTCATGTCGATCCGAACATCCCATTAACAGAACAAGATGCATTGAATTCAATCAAAGAAATAAATGACCTATCTGAAACAACAATAGGGTATATAATGGTAATAGAATCTGGAATTTCTATGTACTATAGTTTTAAAAATTATTTAGATAAAGTAAAGGAAGTTAATAATATATAAAAATACATGGAGCAACTTAAAGAAATAAAACAACCGCTTGGATTATATGATGTATTCGGGTATATCTTACCTGGATTTTTATTATTCTCATTAATAATTATCGATAATGATGTAAACCCAATAATTCAGAGAATTTTCGAGAATGATGA
>JBKCEW010000089.1:0-8111 GCA_046304235.1 Crocinitomicaceae bacterium
ACCGTAAATATTAGTGGAACGAACAATGTTGCTCGTATTACTCAAATTATGTCTAAGGTTAAAAACCTTGACACAACAAGTATTCGAGGACAACGAAATGTTGGTGTAGGTATTGCGAATGCTGCTGCAAAAACCTTATTAAAGGGATTTGACTTTAACCCAAGTGCGATGTTAGGCAGTATGCTTTACAAACCTTATGTACTGGCACCTGCAACGGGTGTAATTACGATTGCTGGATTTGTACCTGCATCTGATTTGACTTGGCCAACAGGGGCAACACACGTAAGTATTACAGGTGGATTCTTGAATATCAACTTTGCGACAAATGTGGTTGATTTCAAATTGACGAACGTTGTGAACTTAGCAACTGCCGCTGCAAGTTCTAACGTAACGTTGACACCTACTGCTGTACCAACAGGAACAGGAACCAAAATCTTCTTGTTGAAGTTGGAGTACTTCCAAATGGTTAATGGAATTCAATATCCAATGAAAAACGGTGCTTACAATTGTTTGAAAATAATTGAAGTTGCCTAATTGAATTTGAAAATGGACGTGCATTGGTGCACGTCCGTTTATTTACTCATCTTTTAAAAATTGAAAAAATGAATTTAGTTCAAAGAATGAAGTCACCTACTCCGAATTTCTTCAAGGTATTACGAAATATTGGTTTGGGTTTAGCTGCCGCAGGTGGTGCATTATTAGCAACACCTTTTCACTTACCTGAAATCATCTCAACTATTGGAGAGTATTTGATGGTTGGTGGTTCTGTGGCTTCGGCAGTTTCACAGTCTACTGTGGAAAGTGAGAATTAATAAACGTTTAAATACCTAACTAACTATGCAACCTCATCACGATCATACAACCAGTGCAGGAACATTAACCGGAACGGTGTTTACCGTTTGTGCGATGATTGATACGCACGACTATATGAAAACGATTATTCTTGCCTTTGTTGGTGCTATCGTGAGTTTTGTGGTTACGTTAGTTTTAAAAAAGGTAATGAAGCGATTTGAAAAGTAGAATCTACAGACAAAAAGAAACCCCACTCGAAGTGATTTGAGTGGGGTTTTGAGATTTTTAACGGATTGCGGCTACCTGAAGGGCGGGACTTATACCACAAAATTTGATTTAGAAAACCAATGTTTTATTAACTACAAAAACTGTCTTTGGAACACGAAACCCCGCCTTATGGGTAGGTGCTGTTGTTATGCTCTAGAGCTTTTTTAGTTATGAATTCCATACTTCTGTTCTCTAGTTAAAAATGCGTCTCTACCACCTTCAAGTTTCAACAATTTCTCTCTGTTGTCAATATTTTCAATTGATGTTGAAGTCATATTTGTGAAAATATTGTTTAAAGGTATATCAAGAATATGAATCAATTCGGAATCGCCATTAATTACAAAGTTCGAGTTATGGGTTGCAAAAATAATTTGTCTGTCTAGTTTTTTAGATTTGATTAAGTCAACTAAATAATCTGCCACTAACCTATTATCAAGATGAGCTTCAGGCTCGTCAATTACAAGCGGTTTAACTCCTGTCATTAAAAGAGTTACAACAACAGCAGTACACCTTTGACCAAATGAACAATTTTGCAATTCTCTGTCTCCATAGTACCCCTTAATTTTAATGAATTTAGAAAGATTGTAAAGATGTTTCCTTACAATGAGTTTATAAACGATGAAATTAAAGTTAGAAGCAAAAATGTCCGTAATAATTTTTACATAATTATTTACTCTCCTATATCCCTTTAAATCAATTTCGCTTTCAAGTTTTGCTAAAAATGTTTTGTGGTCATAGTTTAATAGGGTTGTATTTGGTTCAATTAAATAAAGAACTTCCTTTACTTGATTAGCTGATGTTCCAGAAATATGATAACTTGAAAAAACATTATAGAACTCTTCAAATACAACTTGTTTCAAATTATCAAAATTGTACTCAAATTTGAAATTGATGTTTAGTACGTTTTCATTATTAACTTCAAGTTTTCGATTTATTTGAGTAAGATTTGAATCTATCAATTGATAGTAAGAATCATAAAGTCCAATTAGCCCATCAATTTTTACCGAATTATCTTTGAATATTTGTTTACTTCTATCTGCTTTTGCGGTTAGTTGTACTATTTCTGAATTTATTCTTGCTAAATTTTCATTGGCCTTTTGTGAATCTTTTATCGTTTCCTCACTCATTCCCTTTTCTTGAAAAAACTCTTTCAATTTTTGGTTTTCTGCTACAAATTCTCTTGTTAAAAGATCTATTCTACCTTTTGAAACTTCAAATTCTTTTTGATTAGTTGAAACTTCATTTTCCTGAATAACAACTTCATCTATGCTTTTAAGTAGATTTAAAATTTCATTTATTCTTGATTCTATATCATTTTGTGTTTCAACTTGAATATTTTCAACTAGTAGAATACGAATTGAGTTTAATAAATTCTCATAACGTGTTTGGCTTGTGTTAATGGAATTAATTTCTTTCCGTATGTCATTTATTCTGATGGTTATCTCTTTATATCTATCATCATTAACCGAATCAATAATATTTTGAGTTGTTCCCTTCTCTTTATTTTTTTCTTTTAAAGAAAGGTTAGTTTTTTGTAAATCAAAAAGTAATTTAATAGTTTCGTCAATAATTAGAATTATTGAACTTATTTCTGAATCTAAATCATAGAAACCACTTTCTACTTCTTTTATTCTTTCGTTAAATATGAGTTTGGTTAATTCGTTGCCCTCTGCAAGTCTTTCAATTTTTCCTTGACTAACAAACTCAATTTCGTTAGTTCCTGAAACAGATACCAAGTTATTAATGTCAGTTTCAATGTCGTATTTTTTACCGTCAGTAATTAAATTATTTTCTTTGAAAAAATCGGTTTTTTCACCAAGCCTTTCACCAAGCAAGTTGATTATTGTACTTTTCCCTGTTCCCCGACCACCAATCAGACAAGTAAAATAAGAACTAAAGAAAATTTCATTTCTTAATTGATTTAAACAAAATTCTTGTTGATCGTTTGAGTTGTTCCGCTTTATATTAGTTCCAGTTGGAAAATTGAATTTGATACTTTCAATTTTTCTAATAGGTTCTCTTGGTTTTTGTTCAGAAATTTTCACTCTGTGATTTGGCTCAAATAAAATCTGTTTTAATCCTTCAAAAGTTGGATCTGCCTTAATCCAAGTATAACAATTTCCAATTCTATCTTTATCTATTTCGGTTGATAGATAGTGAGCATCACTACAATCTAATAGCAAGTCATTAACACCTTGATTTGTCAATTGAGCTTTAGCTTTTTCAAAATCAGCAATGGATTTTGAAGCTGTAAAAACAATATGTGCTCTGTTGATAATCGATTTCTTTGTAGCAATTGATGAATCTGTCCATTTTAATTCTCCCCATTCGGTTTTACCGATTGCTATCAAATATTTTCCTTTAAAACAGTCCTTATTAAGTGATTTGAAAATTTCATCTTCTTTCACATTAAGGTTGTTAAATCCTTCAGTTAAGTCAGAACCGTATTTATGTAATTCAGTCGCAGGAATAGTTGATTTTATTTGTTTGCCAAGTTCTTCAACGCTTTGTGGCGTAATTGCTCTAGTCCAAGGCTCACCACTTTCCAAATAGTAACTTTGTTCTAGTGTATTCAAAAATTGACTCTGAATTGTTTCTAATGGAACTTCATCAGAAAATATAACGTGTAGATTTATTCTTTTTAGCTGTTCAAAATTAAGTCCCGCAAATTTTTCTATTCTAAATTCAACAACAGGCAATAGTTTCAAATTAGAAAGTCGAGAATTGTCGGCTTGTACTTTTTTAAGTTTTGCATAACCTTCTAGAAACAAATAATCATTAACTCCAATTACTGCAAAATCTTCAGGTAAATTTTCTAAGTCTTTGATATATGCTTCCCAAGTTGCATCATCATTATTTCCAAAGCGTTGATAAATAGAGAAAGGCGTATGAACGTGTAAGTCCCATTTTCTCCATTCTGAACCCTTGTTGATTTTAGTATTATTAGTCATTTGATTTAAGTGTTTATTCTTCAATTTCAATTGGCTCGTTATAATTATCTTGAATTATTTGTTTAATTACGGCAAAGTCTAAATCAGAAACGTTTGGACCTTTTGTAACTTTTTTAAGTTTAAAACTCGCAAGTCGAGACTCAAATGGCAATACAATATATGTAATGTCGTCTTTAAAAATAATAGGCTCAAAGTTCCAGGCGTTATAATCATCTGACGTTCTTTTTACTAAAAATCTGTATTCCTTTTCATTGTTAAATTTACCGTGTATATAGAATGCACCAATCTTTGAGATGTTAGAGAAATTAAAAATGTAATTATATTTATCAGTAATAATTTGGGACAATTCAGAAATCAACTTTATTTGAGTTGGGTTATTTTTATCTGAATAATAAACTTCTCTAAAGTCAGGAATATGACTATTAATTTCAAAAGTCAATTTTATACCTGTTCCTTTGTAACCAAAATAATTCCAAAGAGACAGAGATGTATTATCTTCAGAAGTTAAGGATAGCGAAAATTGTTCTGCCATTAAAGATCGGTAGTCAGTTTTAATCCCGAAGGTTTCAGATAAATCTCTATAGCCTGTTATATTATGCTGTTCATAAAAGAGCCTGAATTCTTCATCATCAAAGTTTTTTATCAAATTAAAAATCCAAAACTCTTTGTTTTTTAAAATGCTACAAGCACCGTTGAAGGTTGTATAATGAGAGTATCTCTTTAACAAAGGTTTTGGATAAATTGCATTAAATATTATTTCAGATAACTTTTTGTCTTTAATATTACTAATGTTCCCAATGTAGTCTGTATAAAATTTGATTTGGGTATTATCAATAGTTTCATTAATGTTGTTGTTATTAAAAATAGTATTAACCACATTAACCAATTCGTCTAACTTTTCAAGGTTGTATTGCTTGGCAATTCTTAATTTTTCGTCATAACGAAGCATACTATCAATCTTGTCTTTTATTGATTTAATTTGTTCTGGGGTTAATTCGTCCATAATTAAATATATATGCTGATGTTTGATATATCTTCTGGCATAACTAATTCAAAAACAAAATTTATCGCAAATCTATTTTTTGCTAATTAGCACAACAGAACATTCTATAATAATCAAATTTAAACAATCCAAATCATAACAAACTAGTCTACCTTCAAAAACACGTATATATACCCACAAAACATACCAAATATAATTAATTTGAATTCAAATTGATTATTATTTAATCGTCATAAATTAAATTTTATCAACAAATCAATCAATTGACATATTGTTATTTACACTTATTAAGATTAATTATTAATCAAAATAAATTTTAAAATCTAATCTTGATTGCATACATTTGGCAAAATGAGTTATTCACTATCAAGATAAATGAACTATGTCAAAACGAATTGCTATTCCTATTATCGAATTGATTGGTGTTTCTACTGAAACGGAACTTGCTCTGCCAGTTGTATCAGAAAATATAAGTGCTGGGTTTCCTTCTCCTGCGATGGATTTTATTGATTTGACGATTGATTTGAATAAATATGCTATCAAAAATCGTGACGCTACGTTTTTTGGAAGGGTCAAAGGAAAGTCGATGAAGGATATTGGAATTCACGATGGGGATTTGTTGGTGATTGACAAAAGTATTAAGCCTGCCAATGATCATATTGCGGTTTGCTATTTAGATGGAGAATTTACCATCAAACGAATTGTAATTGAAAACGGTACGTGTTGGTTGGTTCCTGCTAACAAGGACTATCAAGCTTTGGAAGTACAGGAGCATAATGATTTTCAAGTGTGGGGTATAGTAACGTATGTCATAAAATCGATGCGAAATGTTTGCACTAATTGATTGTAACAATTTTTATGCTTCTTGTGAGCGTGCGTTTAACCCGTCGTTGAATGGGAAGCCTATTGTTGTGCTTTCAAATAATGATGGTTGCGCAATTGCTCGTAGTAACGAGGCGAAGGCATTGGGTATCCCAATGGGAGCTGTGGCTTTCGAGTATAGGGATTTGTTTTTGAAACATAATGTACACGTATTCTCTGCCAACTTTGCCCTTTATGGAGATATGAGCAACCGAGTAATGAATATCTTACAAGAATACAGTCCAGAATGTGAGATTTATAGTATTGATGAAGCGTTTTTGAAATTGGTCGGATTTGAACATTTTGATTTGCATTCGTATGGAGTTGATATGTCGCGCAAAGTGAAGACTTGGACTGGTATTCCTGTAAGTGTTGGTATTGCTCCAACAAAAGCATTGGCGAAAATTGCGAACCGAATTGCTAAAAAATATCCTGACCGGACTGAAACGTGTTACGTGATTGATGATGATGAAAAACGTATCAAAGCATTAAAGTGGTTGGATATTGAAGATGTTTGGGGAATTGGCCGCCAACACGCAAAGCGTTTGCGCTATGTTGGTGTTAAAAAAGCGTATGATTTTACCCAATTAGACGATACTTGGGTGCGTCGAAATATGTCAGTAGTTGGGTTACGTTTGAAAATGGATTTGTTGGGTTTACCTACACTTGATTTGGAAGATATTAAACCGAAAAAGAATATCGCAACGACACGATCCTTTGAACGGAACTTAACGAAATTGGAAGAGATACAGGAACGGATTGTAACGTTTTCGGTTTCGTGTGCTGAAAAATTACGTAGACAACATTCGTCGTGTAATGCTCTTTGTGTGTTTATCCGAACAAACTCGCATCGCCAAGAATTACAACAATATTCTAATAGTACGGTTATAAAACTCCCTTTCCCAAGTAATTCAAGTATAGAAATTGCAAAGTTTGCTCTGCAAGCCCTAGAACAAATTTTTGTTCCAGGGCTGCACTATAAAAAAGCGGGTGTTATTATTATGGACTTTACACCTGATAGTGAAATTCAACTCAATCTTTTTGAAAATAGTAATCCCAAACATTCTCCCTTGATGCAAGTCGTTGACAGAATAAATCAATCGTTCGGTCAACAAAAAATAAAACTTGCTGCACAGGACCTTAAACGTGTTTGGAAGATGAAACAAGAGAAGCTATCTCCGAGGTATACGACGAGGTTAGATGAGGTGATTGAGGTGAGTGTGTGAGATTAAATACAGTTTTGGAGTTTGCGAAGAAGCGGATTTCGAAGTATTAAACTGTCTGCCAGCACTAATCTTGGTTTAAAGTACAATTTTCACTTAAGCAGCGAACCAGCTTTTTTTTTCCAAACGACTGTTATCGGTAGTGCATTTATATATCTCTGGCTTTAATATTAACTTTTGAAATTTGTACTTTTTTTACATCTCTACATTTCATCGTTTCTTGGTTAAAAAGAACTAAATTAGAACCTGTATTGTGTAGAGAGCTTCTAAATTTTATTCCTTGAACGTCTGTAAAAGTTTTTATGAATTCACATATGAATTGTGTAGGAATATAGTCTAATTCTGAGTCGTATCTTCTCATCGGCTTCGATAAATCTCTACTAATTAATTGTTTTAGCAATGTAGATTTAATTTTCTTATTGATTCCATTTGGATGATATAAAGTTGGAATTTCTGTAAAATCTGAAATTACTATTTCATTTTGATATTCTTCATTTTTTGAAAAAATTGCTACAGAAATTTCGTCAAGAAATGAAGCTCTAACTTCATACAAAATTGTCTCCTCATTGTCACTTAAATAAAGATATGGAATACCAATGGGATTTGCACGTCCAGCAGATGCAAGATATGGAGGAGGACAAGACATTTTATCTATTGGATAAATATCCTCTTTTGAGTTTTGATGTAACCTTGCTCTATAATAAGTTTCGTCGTCTTTAATTATTGTTTTACTTTCAAAAAAACTATCCCAACCTAAATCATCAGTTAAGGTATCTATGTTTGTAAAATATCTTTTTTTCCATTTTAACTGCTCTTTTAATATGGACCAATAATTAATATTTTCAAGAATTTCATCACTAAAATCAACTAACTCTTCTGAGTTATTAAACATTGAATCTATTTCATTTAGAACTATATTTAATATTTTATTACCATTATCTAAATTGCTAAATAAGTTCCAATTACCTTGAATTAATGAAATTAAACTTTTACCTTCTTGTTTTAACTGAAAGT
>JBKCEW010000090.1:0-4041 GCA_046304235.1 Crocinitomicaceae bacterium
ATTAGTCGCACTTTGAGAACCATCTCCCAAAATCATCATTCCATTCTCACCATTTTTCACAAGTGATGCAATGTTCCCTTGAGTACCTAATCCAATTTTTTGAACCAATGTAAACGTTGCTCCTGCATCATCTGTTTTGTAAAGAAAGATATTGAGATGAATGAGTTTAAACAAAAAAATCCGTAGTTGCCACTACGGATTTTAATTTTACAACGATTTCAACACCTCCACCAACTCTTTTTGAGGGTGGCAATCACTTTTATCTATCCGATAGGAAACGTGTGTAAAAATTCCTTTATCGCCTTTGACTGCAGATTTGGAATACTCCCACATTTCTTGTTTGTAGTCGGTTGGAATTTTGTAGGTTACACACAAATACTTTAACAAAGCTTTCAAACTTTCGAGTTGTTTTTCAGTGTATTTTTGGTAGTATCGAATTCCTCGAAAGGGATAGTCGTAGGTGGTGACTTCTTCAATGGGAACTTCCACATTGGTAGAACTAAAATATTTCTCGTTTTTGAGTTTCAATGAACCCCATGAACATAATTCGATACCAATGGATTGTTTGTTGAGGATGTTGTTATTAATCTCTTTTGTTCCGAGGTGATGCGCCCAATGCGCACTGCTAAATGCTTTATGTATGACTCCTTCTCGGTCAATGACAAAGGCTGTTCCGATACGCTCTGTTTGTTTTTGCCACCATTTGATTACGTTTTTAGCGTTTCCGTTGGAAACGGTGTGGTGAAGCACGATTTGACGTTTAGTGTATTTGTCTTTGAAATACTGGTCGTCTGATAAAGGGTGGTCGATGATTTGGTTTAAGAATTGGTTCATAATTTTTTAGTTTTTGAGTCACATTAGTAATGTGACTTTACGGTTAAGTACTTTACTTTTTAGCATTGCCCCAAAAAGTAACAAAAAGGTCTAGCGCTGTAAATTGATTGTTAATTTCTACGGGGCTTTTCACTATACAAATTGAAACTCGTCGTACCTCCTTAAACAGCCAATTTGTATTACGTTCCATTTCCTTGAAATTCACACAATCAAATTACTAGGCGCAATTTTAGATTTTGGTGTCGCTCTCGCTCTGTCATACTTTACATTTTTATTTTATTTCTTTTTTTATACCAACACATTAGTAATGTGACGGTACGTGATAAACGTCGTTATCGACGTTTATCTTGGGTTTCTTTGGGGAATGCGATGAGGTTAAACATTTCTCTTAATCTGGAACGGACACGTACACCATACATTTTTTCGAGTTCAACTGAATTAAGGTTGGTTGTTACGTGTGTTATCATTCCGGATTGTATGTATTGGTCATATCTGCTTAAAATTATTTCTCCCATTGTGTTGCATTCGTTTCCGTAATGCTTCAAACTGCTTTCTACTCCTAAATCATCGAAACAAAATACTTTCTCTGTTTTTCCATATTTGTCAATGGTTGCATAGCCTTCTTGATTGAACTCATAAGAAATCTCCCTCGTGGATTTAATTATTGGTCTAAATGAAGTAGGAAAAAAATCGCGAATAAGGTTCATAAGAGACGTTTTACCGCTCCCAACGGGTCCAAGTAGTAAAATACCTTTGTTCATATCGATTTGGTATTTCTGACACGCTTCTTCGTCACGAATGGCATAACATATCATTTTTCTGATTAACGTGTAATCTTCTTTCTGAATGTTGAAATGAGCACCGTATTTCTGTTTTCCATTGGCCTGTATGTATTCCAAACAGGCTTTGAAATCGTAGAGACGAATATTGTTTTCGATGGTGTAGATGGGTTTCATAGGGATTTGGGATTATGCGACACGTTATTTCGACTTCGCTCAATATGACGTGTCGGTACATTAGAGAGGAATATCGTAATCTTTGTCTTGGTTCAGGTGTAAATTGGATTGTTGCGCTTTGGGATTGTATTTCTCTGCATTCAAAATCCAATTGTTTGCTGCTGCTTTCCAATTTTTCATTGGTGATCGTCCACCAATTTTCCACCCATTCGATTCGAAGTAATTGAAGAACTTTTGACCTTCGATTTCGGGAGCGTTTTTCTCACGAAAATAGAGGTAGATTTCTTCGAGTTTTGGAGGAGTGAATTTTACAGAATTACTCTTTTTAGCAACTTTATTTTCAACATAATTTTCAATTAATTTTTCGCTAGATTCTTGTGCAGAAAATGAATTTTCTGCACTAATCAAGTTTATATGTTTGTTAATGTTTATTATATGTTTATTAAAAGGCTCGATGGGAAGTCCATTTTTGGCACTCGCCGTACTACTCGGAAGTTCATTTTTGATGCGGTGAATTTGATTTTCTAATTCTGCCGTACCACTCGGAAGTTCAGTCGGAAGTCCTTGATGAAGTTCAAATTTGGGACTGCTCTTTTTTCGAAAATTGATCATTCGAATCCAACTACCGGTCATTGCATTTTTAGAAGGTTGGTATTTGATATAACCAAAACTATCCAATTCCCGAATGCAACGATGATAAGTAGATTTTGACCTGATTTTTGAAGCTTGCATAATTTCGTCTCTAATTATTAAAAAAGGGTTTTGAAATCTTCTGTAATTCCAACATTGAAATAAGGCTACATACAAACTTATATGTGCAGGATTTAACCTATCATCTGTTTGAAACTTAAAAAGTGCATTGGACAAATGAGAAATGTAATTAACTGATTTTTCATCTTGAACCATAATTCTGCGTATTACGCATATTACCACTGATTAATCGTTGGATATCATCGTGCGAATACAGGATAATACCTCCAATCTTTGTATACGGTAAAGTACCATTGATACGCAAGTTTTGCAATGTACCTGGGGAAATACCCAACAGGCGTTGCACCTGATAGGATTTTAACCACTTAGGTTGTTGTGGTTCTTGCTCTTTTTGAACTTCTGGACGAGAAGTGAAGAGCGTTTCTAACTTTTCGAATAATTCAGATTTGAATAAATCTAAATCTTCCTGTGTGATGATGTTTGCCGCCATAACGTTTCTGTTTTAAATGTTATGGTACAAAGTTGAAGCAACTCAAAATAAATCTTCCACACTACGAATTCAACTACGGAAAGAAAATTGACTTTTTGCCTGTTTTTGTGTCGTTTTACTGCGTTTTAGTATGAAAAAAATGTGTTTTTGACCTATTTTGAGCTGATTTTTCGTAGTTGGCTATTTTTGGAAACTACGCTCAATGAATAAATTCAGTCGATTTCTCAATCCATCTAAAAACTTCAAGCGATCATTTTTTCTATTCTTAATCTCTAAAAATGAACGATGTACATTAGATAACTTAACATTGAAAGCATCCTCGAAACATTTGGCAATTTCAAGTATCGTAGCATCACCTTCATTGAACACTTTACTCTCATGAAGTGCGTAAACTAACTCTGTTAAAGCACTTTGACTTTCCGTCCAATGTAAATTATATTTTTCGTAGTTCGGTTCGTAGTGGGTGTTTGGGGAAAATGGAGGTTTAGAACTCAGGTAGATTAAATTTCCCATTTCATTTAGTAGATATTGCTCTAATTTCTCATAAGCTAAAAATACTGCAACACGATTATCGAAGCCTGTACAATAACGAAAATCAACATCAATGGTAAATGTTTCATATTCCAAACACTCTTTTGCGTTGGAGCGAATGAAATAATTGTGGTCCATAAATGTTTTTTTTGATTTTATGTACTGATAAAAAGTGACGTGTTTTTTGAAATACCGTGTTAAATTATTCAAATGACCTGTAATGTGTTCTTTCTTTTCTTCGATACTTCCAATTGGTTTTTCACTTTCAATTTGATGTATTTTCTTGTAATAAATCAACATATAACAGAATTGAGGTTTGAGGTGTTTGAAAAAATTTATCTCTGATTCATTCGTTTTAAATTCATTATTTTGAATGAACACTTTTAATTTTTCGATATAATTTTCAATAATTTTAATTGCCTCTGGAACATAAGTGGTTTTTTCGATTTTTAGAGTTTCTATTTCTGATTCTAAATCTTTCAATAGCGTTTTGATATACACTTCCATAATACCTAAGAT
>JBKCEW010000091.1:0-13797 GCA_046304235.1 Crocinitomicaceae bacterium
ATAAGTTACATACCTGGGAAACCTTTACCCATTCCCATTCCTTTTAACTTATTCATCATACCCATCATATTTTTAGGATTACTCATCATTTTCATCATTTTACGAGTATCCTCAAATTGTTTTAAAAGTTTATTTACTTCCTGAATATTCAATCCACATCCCTTAGCAATTCTTGTTTTACGTTGTCCATTAATGATTGCGGGATTAGATCTTTCTTTAGGTGTCATTGATAATATTATCGCTTCAATATGCTTAAAGGCATCATCCTCAATATCAACATCTTTCAAAGCTTTACCCATACCGGGAACCATTCCTAACAAATCTTTAACATTACCCATTTTTTTGATTTGTTGTAATTGACCTAAAAAGTCATTCAAATCAAATTGGTCTTTTTGAATTTTTCTTTGAAGTTTTCGAGCTTCTTCTTCACTAAATTGCTCTTGTGCTCTTTCAACAAGGGAAATAACATCCCCCATCCCAAGAATACGATCTGCCATACGACTAGGATAGAAAACATCAATCGCATCCATTTTCTCTCCTGTACCAACAAATTTAATTGGCTTATCTACGATCGCTTTAATAGATAAAGCTGCTCCACCTCTAGTATCTCCATCCAATTTGGTCAATACTACACCATCAAAATTGATTTTATCGTTAAATGCTTTTGCAGTATTTACAGCATCTTGACCAGTCATTGAGTCAACAACAAATAATGTTTCTGTTGGATTAAGTGCTTGTTTCACTTTCTCAATCTCGTTCATCATTTGCTCATCAACCGCCAATCGCCCTGCAGTATCGACAATTACTACGTTAAAACTATTACTCTTTGCATAAGCAATAGCGTCAGTAGCAATTTTAACTGGATTCTTTTCCTCTTTATTAGAATAAACTTCTACACCTAATTGATCACCAAGAACATGTAATTGATCAATTGCTGCTGGTCTGTACACGTCACAAGCAACTAAGAGAGGTTTTTTTCCCTTTTTTGTTTTTAAGTAGTTTGCAAGTTTTCCAGAGAAAGTTGTTTTACCTGACCCCTGTAAACCAGACATTAATATAATACCTGGATTTCCTTGAAAATTAATTTCTTGCTCATTACCTCCCATTAATTCAATCAACTCTTCATGGCAAATTTTCACCATTAATTGACCTGGAGAAATAGCATTTAGTACATCTCTACCTAATGCTTTATCTTTAACACGAGTCGTAAAATCTTTAGCTGTTTTAAAATTAACATCGGCATCTAATAAAGCACGACGAACTTCTTTTAAAGTTTCAGCAACGTTGATTTCAGTAATTTGACCTTGACCTTTTAATACTTTAAAGGCTCTTTCAAATTTATCGGTTAAATTTTCAAACATAGCATTATAATTTTAGGGTGCAAAGATAGGGATTATCAGACTTTTTTATCTTGTTTTAAACGACTATTTTTAATACCATAAGTAAAATAAACAACCAAACCTATAAGCATCCAAATTCCAAAACCTATCCAATTTGAAATATTTAATTCTGTCATCATGTAAAAACAACTCAACAACCCCAAAAGAGGAATAGCTGATAATTTATAGAAAAAAGATATAACGATAAATATTGAAATTATAAAAACTAAAATAAGAAGTGAAATCGGAATTTCTATCCATTTAAAATAGAAATGAAAAAGTCCTATCATAGAAACAAACAGCAAAATCAGAATCAATTTTGAGTCAATAAAAGGAGTAACTATTGGTTTTATTGGTTCTTTTTTCCTACCATGTAACACAACTACTCCACCACAAACTAATACAAAGGCAAATAATGTACCTATACTACATAAATCTGTAACAATTGTTAAATTCATAAATAAAGCAGGTATGCCTACTATAAAACCAGTTACTACTGTGGCAAAAGAAGGGGTTTTAAATTTAGGGTGAATTTTTGAAAATGCGGAAGGTAATAATCCGTCTCTACTCATTGACATCCATATTCTTGGTTGCCCCATTTGGAAAACTAACAATACGCTCGCCATAGCTATCACTGCGCTAACAGCAATTATACCTGACATCCAACGAATATTTAATTTTTCAAAAACAAAGGCTAGTGGATCTCCTACATTTAACGAATCATATTTTACCATTCCAGTTAGCACTAGAGCAATTAAGATATATAAAATTGTACAAACAATAATTGACCACATCATTGCTTTTGGTAAATCTTTTTTTGGATTTTCACATTCTTCAGCAGTAGTTGATATTGCATCAAAACCGATGTATGCAAAAAACACAGCAGAAACACCTTTCAATACACCTCCCAATCCATTAGGAGAAAAAGGATTCCAATTCTGAACATCTACATAAAATACACCTACTATTAAAACCAACAAAATAATAAGCAATTTTATCAAAACCATTAAATTACTAGCTCTTTTAGATTCTTTGATTCCTCTGTATACTAAATAGGTGATTAAAAATATGATTAGTAAAGCAGGCAAATCACCAATCATTCGCATACCAAATACTTGTGGTGCATCTTTCCAAGCTTTAAATGCAACTAAATCATTTTCATCTATTTGAATATTATTCTTTTTTAATGAAAGAAATTCTAAAAATCCTTTTTTAGCAGACAAATAATCTATTTGCATCCATGCAGGAATATCAATATGCATTTTAGAAAGAAGAGTCGTAAAATAATCACTCCATGATATTGCAACAGTAATATTTCCAACTGCGTATTCCATGATTAATGCCCATCCAATTATCCAAGCTACTATTTCACCAAAGGCAACATAAGCATATGTATAGGCACTCCCAGAAACTGGAACAAGAGCAGCAAATTCAGCATATGCAAAAGCGGCAAAACCACACGCTATTGCAGTAAATATAAATAATAAAATTACAGCAGGACCGCCAGAATAGCTCGCATTTCCAATAGTACTGAATATTCCAGCACCAATAATTGCAGCAATGCCTAATGAAGTCAAGTCTTTTAACTTCAAATGTCTTCCTAACTTCCCTTCTGAATTATTTTTTTCTACATCTTTCTGAATCTGATTGATGCTTTTTTTTCTTAATAGTTGACTAATCATATCAAAAAAAAAGATGCTTCAAAAGAATTAAACCCCTTGAAGCATCTAAAAATATTAAAATTTATTAATTAGGAATTTTTAATTCTTGTCCAATGTTTATTTGATCATCTTTGATATTGTTTGCTTTTTTAAGAGCATCAATTTTGACATGATATTTTTCTGCAATTTTACCTAAATTATCACCAGATTTTACAATATGTGAGCCTCCTTTTGAAGTTTTCATATCTTCTTTTTTTGGCTCATTTGAATTCCCTTCTGTTTTAGCTTCAGAATCTGAACTTTGCTCATCTATTTCATCATCTGTTTCCTCTTCAGCTTCAACAACTTCCTCTTCAACAACCTCCTCTTTTTCTTCCTCTACCTTTTCTTTAGGCGTATCATATTCCATTATACTTTCTAGATCTTGATGTTGATTACTGGTGTCAGCTTTCACAACTTCACCTGCATCGTCAAGTACTAAATCAGTATCGTCTTTCGGAGTTCTAAATACAAACCAAATAACAAGGAAAAATGTTATCAAAGCAGCACCAATTTGAATGATACGTTTACGTTCCATTCCTGCTATGTCAAATAAATTCTTTTTAATACCTTCAGATGTATGATCAACATTAGGCGTATTCACTACTGTTGGTTTAGGGCTTGATTTTAAGGCGTTTCCCTCAGTTACACCAATTAATTGTAAAGTTAAATTTTCAGTTGACCCACTACCCTTCGCCTTATCTATTAAACTGATAATATCTTTATTAATTGTAGTATAATCAAAACTTTCATTTAGTTGATCTAAATTAAATGATTTGAAAATACCATTTGTTGCTAATAAAATCACATCTCCTTGAGAACCTAATATTGGTTCATTGCAAACAGTTGGATAAACGCTTGGCGTATTACCAATAGCCTTAACAATTTTGGAAGAACTACCGCCAACTTGATATGGTTGAACATCTAAAAAACCATGGTCTTTGGTTAAGAGTGTTAATTGATCATCAGATTGAATAGCAACTCTTGCATTACCTACATGCCCATAGTAAGCACCCTCTGGTCTAACAAGTACCAAAGCTAAAGAAACATAAGCACCCTTAAGATTTTCATTAGAAATCGTAGCTCTATAAACTTGTTCATTTACAAATTGAAAAGTATGATTAATACCTATGTAAATATTATCAAATTGTTCTTTATCAAAAAAATCTAATACACTTTGAACAGCCAACTTAGAAACAAAAGAACCATTTTGATCAAAAGGTTGTCCATCAGCCACAACAAAAACATGTCCGTTTCGAGTGCTTTTGTCTCCCAATGCGTCCGTATTTACAGGATATTTGGTTCCTAAATCAGTTTTTGAACAATAAGAAACTTTCATTTTTAATAAAGAATTTAACTCAACAAAAAGAGGTAAATTTAAGAAAGAAATGCCAAATAGAATAGTATGAACAACACTATATTTAAGGCAAAGATATGAACAATTGAAGCGTTATGTGTGTAAAAGTATTTCCATTTCTCGCTCCAAGTTGCATCATCCTCTAAATCATAACCCTCATTATCTGAAACATATTGAAGTTCTTCCTTAATAGGTAAATGAACAGCATTCATTTTATTCTCTGAGTACAACCAATTTGTGGTTGAATCTTCAATTTTATGACTAACATCTTGAATTTTTGTTAGCTTGACCCAATCAAACATAAACTTTCCTGCAACAGTCACTTTATCTGTAAAAGTAAGACGCATAAATTGCTTTACACGTTCTCCATTTATGTAGGTTCCTGAATTTGAATTTAAATCAGAAAGAAATACAATTCCAAGCTGATCTTGAAATAATTCCAAGTGGTAGGGAGAAATTGATTCGTCATTAATAACAACATCATTATCAAATGCACTCCCAATTTTTATCAAACGTACTTTTTCCATTTATTGTAAGATTCACAACAAATTTGAAAATAATTTTCTAAGGAATTTTAAATTAAAAAAGGAATTATCAGAAATAAAATGTTTAAAACTCAATTATTTTCTAAAACCCATTTCTCTACCAAAACTTTCAAGATAAGGAATCGCATCTGGATTTTCAGAAACCAAATTCATAAACAACCTTCCAGCTTCTTTCATAAAAGGATATGCTAAACTATCATAATCATATTTTGCATCATTAATTATTTCATCTTGATTAGCATACATTCCTACAGTCAAAATAAACTCTTTTCCTGTTTGAAAATCGACTAAATAGGCACAATCAATCACACAACCAAATGACACTCCAACAATATTCATCGATCTAAAACGATTTAAAGAATCACTCATATAATTTAACTTCGTATCTCGCCCAAACAATAAATATTTTTTATAAGTTGGAAAAAACTCTAACGAATTGTATGCCAAACCATATTCATCAGGATATCTCCCTAAATTCTGTAGAATATACTTTCGTTGATCTTCGGTAATATTAAACCGTATATTAGAATTACTTTTAGGAAATATTAAGCCAGCCAATGTTTTGTGAATATCTAGTAAATCTAAATTATTTTGCTTTGAAAAATCGAAGGGTTTATTGATAATTTGTTTATTAAACCCTTCATATTGCAATCCTAACTTATAACTAGTATCGATTGAAATTGAATCTGTATTGAAAATAGTCCCACGCGTATATAAGCGCTCCCCTTTTTTTCCAACCATAATTAATGAATCACTTACTCTGTTTTGATTCAAATTACAATTTAAAACAAATTTCCTAATAATTTTCCCGTTTTTAAAACCTAATTCTTTGATACGAGTATTGATTTTTTGTTGTCCACTAAAGTCATAAACACGATTATACGCATCATTATCCGAAACAGCTAACATCATCTTTATCAATACGTCTAAATTAGTCGGATACATTCTATTTCCAATCTTAATTTGATTCATTGGAGGTAAACATCCTTTTTTTTGAAAAAACTTGATCGTGTTATTTATAGATGCATCAGAGCTTTTTTTTCTTATTTCATTAAGTTCTTCCAAAGCGATCAATGCAGTAGGCAATTTTACGATACTTGCAGGATATAAATATTCCTTTTGATCTTCTCTAAACGAAACAGTTTCAAGTGCAACCTTTGTTTTGTTACGATTTATTTGCGTAAAAACCAATTTGAGCTTATATTTCTCAGGAGATTTGATTACATCTGGATATTTCACAGCAAGCGAATCCAATACCGTTTGCAACAACTCAGGAGCTTTCAATGTAGAAGTTGAGTTTTGGGCAAAAATAAATCCACCCAATAACATAAAAAGCAATGTTTTTAATTCTTTTTTACCCATTTGTAAACCGGAATTCCGATTAGAGTTATCCCTAATCCAATTAATGATTCTTTCGTTTTGGAATATAAACCAAAACACAATATCCAAGATTGAAAAGCTAAGAAAATAATAGGAAATGATGGGAAAACAAACTTATTAACTAATCCACTTACTTTTTTAATTCTCAAGCCTACTCTAATCGAGCCAATTACAGTCAACATTGTAAATAAATTTAATACAAATCCAATCATCGTTATCAAACTTTCAAAACCAGAAGTTAATACAAAAACCATGGCAATTAAAGCTTGAATCCACAGAGCTCTTTTAGGAATACCTGCTTTATTTTCATGACTGAACCAATTCAATTTAGGAAAATCTTTCGCTACAGCGTTAGTAACCCTTGGGCCAGCTAAAACCATACTAGAGATACTAGATAAAAGTAAAAATGCTATGACACCACCAAAAACTCTACCCCAAATTGTACCCAAAATTTTATCTGCATATATAACACCTATATCTAATTTTCCTGCCATTTCGTCAAGCGGAATATGTTTTAAAAAGACGTAATTAAGAACTATATACAATATTGATACTGTTCCAGTACCCAAAATCAAAGCGAGTGGTACATTTTTTTTTGGACTGCGTACTTCTCCACCGATATAGGCTGCAGCATTCCAGCCAGAATACGCATAGGTAACGAAAAACAAACTTACAACAAAAGCATTATTCCAAACATTATCAATAAAATGAGAGCCTATTTGAAAATTCACATTTGTTTTTTGACCTGAAAATAAGCCAATTAAAATTAGAACTAGAAGTATAAATACTTTGACACTTGATAATACATTTTGAAACCAAGCGCTCACCTTGTGACTATAGGAGTGCATCAGAGTAATACAAACTAAAATTATAACCGAATATAAATCAGTTATTGGAACACCAAACAAATGAGTATTTTCATCTGTATGTAACATCCCAGAGAAATAAGAACTAAATGCAAAACATGCAGCAGCTATTGGAGCAGCAAAACCAAGTAAAAAAGATATCCAACCTGATAAAAATCCTAATTGCTCAGAATAAGCCGATTTTAAGAAAAGGTACTCACCTCCATTTTTTTTATAAAACGAACCTAATATTGCATACGAGTAAGCGCCAAAAAATGAAATTAATCCTCCAATAAACCAAAGTAATAAAATCGCAGAACCGGATTTAATCCCAATAACTTGAAATCCTAAACTTGTAAACACACCTGTTCCTACCATGTTTGCGATAACAATCATAATAGCTGTGTATAAACCAAATTTTTTACCGGACTTCACTTTTTTTATTTTTTATAGAAAACTTGTAGGTTAGTTTCACCGAAAGCTGTATTGTAACCTATACCAAAAGGTAATTTAGCTGTTACTAATTTGGTAGTATCTTTATAGGCAACCACCATATCTGGCTGAATTCTTGTACTAAACAACGGTATTACTCGTTTGTAAATTCCGAACAAATTAATGGTCCATTTCCCGTTCACAAAATATTTGTAAGGTATTCCACTATCATCCTGAACAATCAAATTACTGGAATTAAGTATGTAATTTCTAGTCTTTTTAAAATAATCTCTTGAGTTCAAATATGATGCAGCTTTCAACATGGTATGATGCTCACCAAAGGAACTTACCCATTTAAAAAAGTTATCAATTTTAGGATTAACATCACTCAAATCAAAACTATAATAATATAAATGCTTCACTTTATTATCTGATGTTAAAAATTCAATATCCAAACCTGGACTAAACATTGCTTCTGTACCAAAAGTCGCCCTTAACGTTGCATCATCTTTCAGAATAAAATGTCCTATTTTTCTAATTTTATTTCCTGATCGTGCTAAGTAAAATAACAAAGAATGTAAAGTTCCATTCACATATTTTTGACTAAATTGAACTCGCATACTGTTTGTTCTAAAAAAACCAGACTTCATAGAAACACCTAATGAATTGAAAATATGAGATCTGTAATTTTCAATTGCAGCATTGTTAAAAGAGTTGTAATTAGGTAAATAACCTGGTTTTTCTAAACCTACCAAAATGTAGTTATCAACTTCTTTAAAAAATGCATTTGCATAAGCAAAATCTGCACCAGCTAGAGGATAAAATAATGTTTTACATTTTTTGTCATTAGGAACTAGATTACGCTCATTTACCCAATTTGAAATTGGATTTAATTTATTCTTTTGAAAAATGGAGTATTGAATATTTACTTGGTTTGCATAGTTCAAACCTAACTTTCTTGATTTAGCAAAATCATTATCAATACCAGCAATCGTATTTGCTATGTCAGTAAAAAATGAATCTATATAAATAGAATCTTTTACAATTTTTTCCTCAACTTTTACAATTGTGTCTTTTGTGTTTAAAGTATTATTATTTTCCTTTTCTGCAGTTTTAGCTGTACTTCCACTACATGAAGTGAAAATCATAGCACCTGTTAAAATACTTAAAATCATTTTCTTCATTCTTATTACAATAACTTATAAAATTTCAAATAATACTAAAATCGCATACAAAACACCTGGCCCCCACCACAAACAAGTCAGAATTGTTGCAATGAGTACTTTTTTCCAGTCAATATTAGTAAATAATAAAACAGATAGAGGTGGTAGAAAAAAAGCTAAAACCATTAACAAAATAAAAATTAATTGTTCATCATTAACTTTTCTTGATTTTTGCGATTTTTCTTTAATATTGTTTTTAAAATCAATTTTTTTAATCTCATCGTTTCTTAGCCATTTAACTTTATTTTGACTAAAATTATCTTGTTTAAATTCAGAAATCGACGAAATTTCAGAGGTGTTTTTTTTGAATTGATATTCTATATTTATATTATTATCTTCGATTTCAAATTTAGGTTTTGAACTTTCTTGAGTAACAAAATTATGATCAATAGAAGCGACCGTATTTTCAGTTTTAGTCGTTTTTTCTACTGTAATCAACTCACTATTTTCAATAGTTTCGTTAGGAATGATCGCTTTCTTTCTTTTCTTGTGAAGTGATGAAATATAATAGCCATTATTATATTTTCTTTTTTGTAAACGTGAATTTTGACTGACTTCATTTGAAGTAGAACATGAAGAAACAAATATTAATATGTTAATTAAAAGAAAATTATATACTATGTTTTTCATTTTTAATAAAATGAGGAACGCAAAGTTAACATTTCTACTGAAAACTTACATACACTAATTTTCCACAAGATTATTTGTACTTTTGAAAAGTAATCTATTTTCACCTAATGAGTATACCATTAGCGGAACGAATGCGTCCAAAAACTCTTGAAAAATACATTGGTCAAAAACATGTGATTGGTCAACAAACTCCTTTATTTTCAAGCATTGAAAAAGGTCGTGTACCATCCATGATATTGTGGGGCCCTCCTGGTGTAGGAAAGACAACCCTAGCTTACTTAATTGCACAGAAAGCAGACAAAAATCTATATACAATTTCTGCCATTTCTTCTGGGGTTAAAGATGTAAGAGATGTTATTCATAAAGTTGAGAATAATGGTTTATTTAATCAAAAAGGGACAATCTTATTTATTGATGAAATACATCGTTTTTCTAAATCTCAACAAGATTCTCTTTTAAACGCGGTTGAAAAAGGAATAATCACACTTATTGGAGCGACAACTGAAAACCCTTCATTTGAAGTCATTCCTGCTTTGTTATCTCGATGTCAAGTTTACACTTTAGAATCTCATGGAAAATCTGACTTGATTCAACTTTTGGAACTAGCTATAGCTGAGGATCCCTTTTTAAAAACAAAAAGAATTAATCTAAAAGAAACAGAATTATTATTAAGAATTTCTGGAGGTGATGCTCGAAAGTTATTAAATCTATTCGAATTGATTATTACAGTTTGTGCTGATTTATCTGAAATTAACATTACGAATGATTTGGTTGAGAAAAATGCTGGTAGCACTTTAGCAATCTATGATAAGCAGGGCGAAAATCATTATGATATAATTTCAGCTTTTATAAAATCAATCAGAGGAAGTGACCCAAATGCAGCTATATATTGGCTTGCGAGAATGATTAAAGGAGGTGAAGACCCTAAATTTATTGCTCGTAGATTATTGATAGCTGCAAGTGAAGATATAGGTTTAGCAAATCCAACAGCACTCGTTATTGCGAACACAACTTTTCAATCTGTTCAATCAATTGGTTGGCCAGAATCAAGAATAATTCTATCACAATGTGCCATTTATTTAGCAACTTCTCCTAAAGGAAATGCTGCTTACAATGCTATCAACCTAGCTCAAGAACTTGTACGAAAAACAGGTGACCTAGCTGTACCTTTACATCTAAGAAATGCACCTACAAAACTTATGAAAGAGCTAGGGTATGGTGACAACTATGAATACGCTCATCAATACGATGGCAATTTTGTTTATCAAGAGTTTATGCCAGAAAACCTTAGCAACTATAACCTCTTTCAAGCAGGAAGTAGTAAAAAAGAACAAGAAATTAAGAATCAAATAGAACTATTATGGGGAAAAAAATATCCTACACTCTAAATTTCCTTCTTTTTTATGGAATTATTTTTCCTTTATCACTCTTACCACTTAGAGTAATTTACTTTTTTACAGATTTTCTATATTTGGTATTAAGATTTATTTTTCCTTATAGAATAAAAGTAATTCAAAAAAACATTTCTCTTTCTTTCCCTGAAAAATCTAAAAATGAACATTTGAAAATCCAGTATCAGTTTTATAAACATTTCACAGATTTACTTGCAGAAAGCATTAAAAACATATCAATTAGTAAAACAGAATTGAAAAAACGTTTCAAGTTCAATAATCTTGATGTAATGAATGCATTATATGATAAAAACAAAAATGTTATTTTAGTATCAGGTCATTACAACAATTGGGAATGGATGATAACATCGCAAGCACTAGCTTTAAAACACCACTCCATTGGAATTGGTATGCCGTTAAAAAATGGATTTTGGGACAAAACTTTGAATACTAGAAGAGGAAGATTCGGTATGAAAATTGGTTCATCTGCAAACATCAACTATCTTTTTGAAAATGAACCTACCCCATATGCAACACTTTTACTTTCAGATCAAAGTCCAGGAGATGAGCGAAAATCATATTGGATGCAATTCTTAAACCAAACGACTCCTGTAATTTTTGGATGTGAATATCTTGCTCACCACTATAATCAATCAGTTGTTTACTTTGAGATTATCAAAGTAAAGAGAGGCTACTATGAAGTGAATTTTAAATTAATATGTGAAAATCCTAAAGATTTTAAATGGGGTGATATAACAAAATCACATACACAACTTCTTGAAAAAACAATCCTTAATGCTCCTGAATATTGGTTATGGTCTCACAATCGTTGGAAAAAATCAATCCCAAAAGATCTTGATAATCTTAAAGAAAAACAGAGAAATAAATTCGAAGAAAAGTTTAATTGAAAAAATCCCAAGTTAATCCTATCCTCATTATGATAGGTGCTACAGGATAATTTTCAGCAATAGTATAATGAATTGAATTCCAATAATTATCAATATTTTCCACTTTAAAATACATTCTAAATTCATCCATTTGCATCGAAGCAAATACATCTAAATTAGTATATTCATCAATATAACTATTGTTTAAATCCATTTTATATAATGAAATACGATCATCAAAAGTCATTAACTGATAGGAAGATTTATAATTCAAATCAATCCCGATATTAAACAAAGTACTTTTTCTTTTTACGCCTTTTGATAAAAAAACACGTGTTCTAAAATCATATTTTGGAATCAATTGAACTTTATCCACCAAATTCATTACAAGATTTGGTTGTATATGAAAAATTCCAGAACTAAAATCACCTTTAATCTGAAAGGTTAATTGTGAAATATTACGTAAAGTATCGTTACGCCATCTATTTTTTAGAAAAAAATATTGATTTTGAAAATTTCCGCCAAAAAGAGAAACATAAATTGATTGTTTGGCATTCGTTTTAAACTCAATCTTAGCGGTTTGATTATGTTGTAATTTTAATTCACTCAAACTATAACTCAATGTATTTGTGATATACAAACGTTGCATCGGATTTGGTAAATTATTTATTTGATTTAATCTTAATGCAATTTCATAAAAATCACTTTTTCGATTAATTAATAATTTAAAACTAGATTGACTATTTGCTCCTATTAAGTTTAATTGATTTTCGGAATGAAAAGACCAGTTATTTCTTTTAAAATGAAAATTTGCTAATAAATCTAACTCGTTTTTAATTTGATATGAAAATGTCCTATACAACCAATATCCCTTATCCATAAGAAAAGTTGCTCTGAATCCCCCTTTCTTATATCGAATGCCAAATTGATTATCTAGACGAGATAATTGAGTCAAATCTCGTGTTTTCAAACTATCAAATAAAATTTCATTAGGGTACCAAACAGTCAAAGAATCTTGTTCTCTAAATACTCGTTTATCAATATGTAACTTATTATTTAAAACAAAAGCAAAACGATTTGTTGAGTCTTTTTTAGAAAACCTAAACTCCGTTTCAGTTTTAATTTCAAGCTGAGCTATTGAATCAGAAGTTTTTTGTTTTCGAACATTAGCAAATTCAAGTCCGTAGTTTACAATTTCATTAAACGAAACTACCCCACCATTTAAACTACGATTTTGTTTTAAAGATGCAGCAGAAACAAGATGCGACCAGCGTTTTCCTTTATGCAATACACCTATAGAAAAAAAATCATTTGCGAAAGAATTAAAACGGAAAGCCCCAGTGGCTACATTTCGATTATAAGTAAGCGTAAAATATGTTTTTTTTGAAAAACTTTGTTGGTATTCGATGTTCAAGTATTGTGTCCCCTTACTACCAAAAGCATAATAAGCACCTAAATAAGGTATGGCACTGTAGCGAAAAACTGAAATATCAATAGCCCTGTGTTGATTAGCGAGGATTAAAAAAAATGAAGAATAATCATTCCCATATCTTCCAAAAGGGTGAGTATAAAATGAACCAGGAGTAGTAGTATATTTTTCGGCGAAAATTAAATCAATAGAATCTAATTTTTTGCCAGCTATACTTGTTGATGAATTAATGGTATCTAATCTTTTAAATAAAAAGGATTCTTGTGCCTGGATTGGCTTAAAAAAAAGAATCAAAATAAATATAGATAATATGTTTCGCATTTAATGAAATAAAAAAAGGCCATCTAATAGACAGCCTTCCAATATATTTGAATCAATTGATTACAGTTTGTTTATTTTTAAAGCCAAACCAGATTTTAAGTTAGCAGCTTTATTAGCATGAATAATATTTTTCTTAGCAAGTTTATCTAGCAATGAAGAAACAGATGTAAATAATGTTTGTGCTTCAGATTTGTCAGTCAATGAACGTAACTTACGAACAGCATTACGAGTTGTTTTATGCTGATATTTATTACGTAATTTTTTAGATTCGTTAGATC
>JBKCEW010000092.1:0-3065 GCA_046304235.1 Crocinitomicaceae bacterium
ATATTTACTTATCTTTAGATCTCGTCAACACGGAATAGAAGCTAACTATTTATCGTTTAACGATTTTCTTTTGTCCCCGTCTTATAATCACATTCTAGCTTTGTTAAATTATGATGAAAATAGTGAAAAATTTGTTCCCTCATATCATGCCGATGTTTTGTTACCATATAATGACGTTCTTTCATTAAACAACGTATTAGAATTTTATATTACCGATGCAAATCGTAAACCGGTACTAGTTAAAGATATGAGTCAATTGTTTATATCCATTCAGTTTCTTTAAAAATGCAAATGTTTTAAATTAATATTAAATTGTAAACATTACATTTCAGAAAATTGTATTAAAAATGTTTATTTAAAATCAATTTAAAAATGTCATCTTCACCACCACTGTCTATTGTTGACACTACTAGTGACGAAAACAATAGTTTTTGTACTGTAAATAACTTACAGTCTATAAACTTGAATAATGAAGAAAATAGTGAACAAAAAGAATCTTGTTTAATCCCAGTGTTACATAATACTACAAGTGAATCAAAAACATGGACTAAAACTGATAGTGAGTCAATTACAACAACTCGATCTCTCGAATTTTTAGAAAAATCGTTTAGAAAATATACATATTATTTTAGCAATCATCCATTAACCACTTCTGTAGGATATTTAACAGTATTTGATAAAAAAATTATTGCATGTTTTTCCGAACGTACACAAAATAATAATTTTGTTTATTTAGATGTAAAGTGTATACCCCAATTCAATTTATTTATAAATAAAATTCAATTGTTAAGTTTTGATTGGTTACCTATTTACACTGTTAATGATTTAGAAAAAATTCAAGATATGTTCTATAAATTTTTAAATGAGTATCAACTTCTAGAAAATCAAAATTATCCAGCCGTGTCTCATTTTCCACCCATAGGAACTTACAATGTGTTTGAAACATATTATGTTGATCAAGAATTTTCTCTTTCTTGTCATGAAACTTTCAACTCAACTGATATCAATATAAAAATAAAAGAAAGTACAAAAACCAACACTATTTTAAACATAACAAATGAAAATAGTCCACCAGTTCATCTTCAAATTTACATAGGTTCATATTTAGTATTTTGTTCACAACGTGATTTGCAAAATTTAAGTAAAGAAAATGTAAATTATATCATTAATTTTCTTTTTTCTAAAGCTTCAAAATGTTAATCATCTTATATTACAGACATATAATGAACTCCAATTATAAATCACATCTACAAAAATGTATTGCCTATTCAGAAAAAATGAAACAGATTCTAGGTAAGTTAAAATAAAATATTAATTGTATTTATCGATAATAAAGTAGTAATTTTTTTTATTTTTTTTAGAAACAAGAAACGGTGCAAACATCTCCGAAGAAACGTTGCCTTTGATCGAAATGTATAAAGAATGTTTGGATAAACAAATTATTCCAGTTCTTAAAGAGTGTATTGACAAATATTCTGAATGGTGGAGTTTAAAAATGTATTCTCCTCTAAGTGAACTGATAAATGGACGTTTAGACATTTTTTTTAGACCAGAAGAACTTATCAATATTATTTTACAGGAAGCTAGAACCTCTAATTGCTTTGAATCAGGAAATTCTGAAATTATAGTGGCTAACGATCGATTGCAAAAATGTTTTAACACGAATATTATTTATGCACCAAATTTGTTTGTACTTTGTTTATCACACATTAATGTACTTACAGATGTTGTACAAATTGAAACATTAAGAAACAAGCATATTAATTCAGAATTGTGGATTGAAACTCCGTATGACATTCTTTACAAAGATCCTACAGCTCAATTTTGGTTACATCCGATCATAAATCAAATCATTTGTTTCAATAATCAAATTACATATTCTTGGGAATCCATTTGTGAATCTGTAACTCAATTTATTTGCAATCCAAATGATCATTTTACTCGTCATGACAAAGACATATTTTCAATTAATACAAATTCTCCTTTATGTAATGAATTTAGATTTCAATATTTTCACAAATTTCAAATACCCTCTATTTTAAAACAAATAACAAAATATCTTGGTAAAAAACACAATATTTTAACGTTATGTCCTGAATTACATCATAATGAATCTGATGTTACAACTATGTATTTTCTAGAAGACTTAATGTTTAGTAACAATCGGCTACTGCCTCATATGTCTTGCTCTACTTACGTATGAAAATCCTATTATTTCATGTTTATTTTTTCAGAACATGGAATTTAAAACAATGGCTTCCTGGGCAATTCTTCCACAATTTAACTGTAACATTAACAAAACTCATATTATTAATCCAAAAACCTTGTATATGTTACCAAGACATGTGTACACTATTGATCTTGGAGTAATGTTAACCCGTATTCCAAACAATACAGTTGTTATAATACAAGATACTTTACCTACCTGTAAAATTTTAAATACGTTTTGGATTGCATCTCATGCATCATTAACACTTACAATTATTGCCGAGAATTACACAATTCTTACAAGAGGAGAAGTGATTTGTAGTACCTACATTTTACCTGTCGAATGTTTTATACCAGGTAATACAAAAACATAGTGCAAGCACTGCTATGAAACCTATTCCTCATATCCTTTTTTATTTTTTAGTACCAACTACTTTAGCTGTTCAAGCTCGAAAATCTATACAATATTATGGTAAAAAAATAATATTTAAATTATATCTTTTATTACTTAAAAAATATTAATCAATAATATTTAATTTTAGGATTAGATGATACCGAGGATGAAGATAATAAACAAATACGGCATTAATTGTATTGAACTTTTTAAAGAAAAATGTAAATTATACATAATTTATAAAAAAACTATTTTTCAGACAAAATGCCACTATGTTTTACAAACATTTCACATTTTGTAACAACCTATGGATCTGAATTAACTATTGATCCATTTTTACCTATTCATTTTGATAGCAAAACTACAATAACAGGTAAATATTACATTTAAATTTTGTAATATTACAACTGTTCTAACTTATTAAATTCTGTCCACTTTGTTTTTTATAGACGCAATATTACAC
>JBKCEW010000093.1:0-2517 GCA_046304235.1 Crocinitomicaceae bacterium
AATAATCAGTACATAAAGATTGATTAATAGAACTATCTTTGTACAATTAAAAAGCAAATATATGCATTTTGAACTTCTTCATACAGATTCTAAAACAAAAGCTAGGGTTGGTAAATTACACACTGACCACGGAATAATTCAAACGCCTATTTTTATGCCTGTCGGTACTGCTGGTACAGTGAAGGGTGTACATCAGACAGAATTAGAAAATGATATCCACGCGCAAATAATTCTTGGAAACACTTATCATTTATACCTAAGGCCAGGAATTGAAACAATAAATAAAGCTGGGGGGTTACATAAATTTATACATTGGGACAAACCGATTCTTACAGATAGTGGGGGGTATCAAGTATATTCATTATCTAACTCAAGGAAATTAAATGAAGAAGGAGTTACTTTTCAATCACATATTAATGGAAGCTATCACACATTTACACCAGAAAAAGCGATTCAAATTCAACGAAATATAGGTGCAGATATCATTATGGCTTTTGATGAATGTACCCCATACCCATGCGATTATCAATATGCAAAAAAATCAATGCACATGACTCATCGTTGGTTAGATCGATGCATTGAAGAAATGAAAAGAAGTGAACCACTTTATGGATTTAACCAAGCTTTATTTCCAATCGTACAAGGAAGCACATATAAAGATCTACGTACTGAGTCTGCAGAAATGATTGCATCAAAAGAAGCAATTGGAAATGCAATTGGAGGTCTTTCTGTAGGAGAACCAGATGAAGAACTTTATGGAATGACCGATTTAGTTTGTTCGATATTACCAAAAGATAAACCACGTTATTTAATGGGAGTTGGTACTCCTACAAATTTGTTGGAATGTATTGCTATGGGAGTTGACATGTTCGACTGCGTAATGCCAACGAGAAATGCACGACATGGTTTGCTATTTACTTCAGAGGGTACTATTAATATAAAAAATGAGAAATGGGAAAAAGATTTCTCAGCCATTGATCCGAATGGAACATCATTTGTAGATCATTATTATTCGAAAGCTTACCTAAGACACTTGATTAAAGCAAAAGAAAATTTAGGAATTCAAATTGCTTCCATTCACAATCTCGCTTTCTATTTGAAATTAATGAGTGACGCTCGAGAAAAAATTGTTGATGGTACATTTGCTTCTTGGAAAGATATTATGGTGAAAAAACTTAATGTTCGCTTATAATGAGACTTACCATTCTCGACAAATACATAATCAAAAAATTTCTTTCAACTTATTTTTTTATGTTGGGAGTGATTATGCTTTTGTCAATGGTTTTTGATATTTCTGCTAGATTAAGTGAATTCATAGATAACAATGCTCCTATAAGCGCCATTTTTATTGAATATTATCTGAATTTTTTAATTTACTATGGAAATACTTTTTCTTCGCTTATAATTTTTATTGCTGTTATTTGGTTTACAGCTAAAATGGCTCAGGAATCTGAAATTATTCCTATGATTTATAGTGGTAGACCATTCACACGTTTAATGCGACCGTATATGATAAGCGCATCATTTTTATGTCTATTATCAATCATTTTAAACCTATATATATTACCATTATCAAACAAAATCAGGTTAGGATTTGAAGAAAAATATTACAGAGACCGGATTTCTATTGACAATTTTCATGCAGAATTAAAAAATAATCAATATGTCTATTACACAAATTACAATAGCGAAGATGGATTATTTTATGACTTTAATCTAGAAAAATGGAATACATCGAATAAACCTGAAATTTATATAAGAGCAAAAACCTTACAAAACCTTGACTCAAATCAAAATTGGAGACTTAAAGATTGTTATATACGAAAGATTTCTGGCACTTCAGAAAAACTAAAGTTTTATTCCCAAATTGACACTACTTTAAATTTCAAAGTTTCAGATATTGCTCAAAGAGACAATCGTTCTGAAATGATGACTCAACCTGAACTTATTGATTTTATAGATCAAGAAGAAAAAAAAGGTTCTCCAAACATACCTTTGTATAAAATTACTTTATATGAAAGAACCTCCCTACCGTTTGCCACTTTTGTGTTGACAGTAATAGGAGTTTCAGTATCAAGTAGGAAGAAACGTGGAGGCATCGGTTTAAACATCGCTATTGGTCTTGGATTTGTTTTTGTATATATATTTGCAATGAAAGTAATGAATGTAGCGGCTTTAAAAGTTGGATTTCCTCCAGTTTTAGCTGTATGGATACCAAATTTCATTTTTGCTGCAATTGCTTTGTTTTTATATAAATTAGCACCTAAATAATATGTTCGGATTTAATCAAGATGAGCTCTTAAAAAAGATACAAGAAGCAGCAGAAGAAAGTAAAAAAAAATTAGCAGAAACTATTGTGACTGGAGAAGCTGGAGGAGGTTTAATTAGAATTGAATTAGATGGAAATCGAAACTTCAAATCTTTTACTTTGAATACTTCACTAGAACACATGGAAAAAGAAGATCTAGAGGATTTGTTATCTGTTGCATTTTCTAGAGCTTTAGAAGAAGCTAATAA
>JBKCEW010000094.1:0-8440 GCA_046304235.1 Crocinitomicaceae bacterium
TAAATATCTTAATTGGAATATTATATTTAATTAAATTCACGTTTATTAAAAATTTAGCCAGAAAAGTAGATAGTTTTTTAGTAGAATAAATAGCCATACCTCCAACCAAATATGTCCCTTCTTCTGAACCAAAAAAATCCCTTGATTTTTTATCAATCTTTTTAACTATAGTACCATCAACAAATAAGAAAGATTTCGTATTATTCGTTAATTCTAAACGATCTTTAACCAACATTTTTGCTATACTTAAATCAATATTCTCACTTGTATATTCTAGATGCAAGATACCTTCTTTCTCTATAATCTTTCCATATGAAGTAATTTTTTGTATCATATTTTAAACTTTTAATGAAAAAAAATTTTTATGTATTAAATTAGAAAAAATGTAAGATAGTTAGTGAAAAATTTAGTGTTTAGTTTCCAGTTGTTCATACGTAAACTGGTCTTTGGTAGATACAAAAGCAAATTTTGAAATCTGTTTAGATCCTAATTTTTTCTTTTCGAAATCCGCTGAGAACCCAAAATAAAGTTTTTGAAAATTAGTTAACCTAGCATGTATGACAACAAAATATAATATAGTTTTATAAACAGAATACTTTAGATTTTTTGAATCATCAAATCCCATAATCATTGTTACGTAACTATCCCCATTAAGATTACATACTTCAATTCCAATAATTTCATTTGTCTCTTTAACCCTCAATACACCAAATTCCCAATGTGTTGATTCGTTTATTTTTTGAAACAATTTGAACGGATATTGAAAAATATTAATATCAAAGTTTTTAGCTGCTACTTGTTTATACAAGGAATAAAATAAGTGAAGCTCTTCCTCAGTTAATGTTTTTTTAATTTCAAATGTTACTAAATCAAGATGTTTAATCACTTCAGAGCGTATATTTCTACGTGCTTTTGGACTTAACAACTCAATGTATTCTTTATCTTTTTCTTCTTGTAAATTTGTAATAATATTAGCATTTGGCATTTGTACTTTAAAAAAACCTTCATCATAAAACAATTTAAATAGCTCATGATCATCTTCAGAGAAATCACGTAATATTAAATTATTAATCCCTTCATCTTGTTGGGTTTTTAAAAGAAGTTGTAACAATAAATGAACAGCATCTTTATGCAAGGGATGTTGTTTATCATAATACAGGTGCTCCCCTTCGGTAAAAAATGATCCTAAGCACAAGGTTTTGGAACATAAGTAATAAGGTTCCTCTTTTCTGAGTTCTTCAATACTTTTTGAAATCCCAGCTTCTGACAACAAATCATCTTTAACAATCCCTGTTGTAAAAAAAGTAGCCAAAACAACCTGTTCTTTTTGGTCCCTAATCAAGATATATTCACTCTCCCAATTTTCTTCAATTTTTTCGTTTGAAGAAAACCCTTCCTCAATAATTTGAAGCCCTTCAAAATCAAAATTTCCTTTTCCCATAAATAGTGTATCCCAAGTTTGTTGGTCTATACGCTTGATTGTTTTCTCACGTTGTACTGTAAACAATGGTTTATCAACTGGATCTAATTCATCAGTTTCATTTTCAGAAAGCAGTGGTAAATTAAACGCTTTTCTCACTTGATTATTTGTTTTTTCTTCTTCAGCTAAGGCAAGTGGATAATGATAGGCTAAGGCATCGATTAAGTCCGAAATATCTTGGTTGGAATTGTGATTTGTAATGGTAAAACGTAAACCAGTATTTTTTATTGGCACGGCAGGAAACATACCTATGTTTACATAAAATCCTTCATCCAAAATACGTTTATTCAAATTATACCCTACGACTGGTTGTCCTGTTCCTACAAATTTGATGGGAGTGTTTGGATTTGAAAGTAAAGGCAAATCAGTAGAATTAAATTTAACGTCAGCAAATGATAATTTTTCATGTAAAGAATTTTGCAATGCATTAATCGAACCATTCAAATGTAATTCAGCAGAAGCGATACATGCTCCCATAATGGGTGGTGGAATTGGATGAGAATAAGAAAGTGCACCTCCATGTATTTTTACTTTTTGATACCAATTCATATCTGGAAAAACAGCGATTCCTCCCATTACACCAAAGCCTTTCGCCATCGTACTCATGTATAGTGTCTTACCATTTTTCAAACAAGCTTCATAAATTTGTCCACACCCATTCGTCCCACTCCAACTCATTCCATGAGCATCATCTACATACAAATGCAATTGAGGATACTTAATCATGAATTGATTCAGCGCGTCTATAGGTGCAATATCGCCATACATCGAGTAAACACCGTCAATCATGTACCATATTTTAGAACATGTATCACGGTATTTTAAGATTTTTTGCTCGAGCATTTCCAAATTATTGTGCCTGATGATATCTACAGTAGTTCCTTTTGCTTTTAAAAGTTGACAAGCCGTTTGAATACTCACATGGCATTGTTGATCTAAAATGATAACATCCTTGGTTTCGATAACACTAGGAATCACAGCAACATGAAGTAAGGAAGTTGACGTGAAAGTGATAACAGGTTTATTAAAAAAGATGGAAGACAACAATGATTCCAAGTGTTCACTATGTTTAGACGCCAAGTAAGTTCTTGAAACTGAGAATTGCGTTCCATATTTTTGAGTAAACTCAATCGATTTCTCAATCAGAGTTGGATGATTTTCAAGACCTAAATAACCACAAGTACCAAAATTACGCATTAGTTTATCACCAACTGCCATTGTATCTCCCGACCATTCATCACTTGTGTATTTCAGTTGGATTACCCCCCTTTGTTCCGCTTCGATTAATAAATCGTTGATTGTATCATGTATAGAATTATGTACTATTTTGGCCATTTTAATTTTTTTTAACAAAATTACACCGCTCCATTTTTTACTTGTACTTTTTTGATGTATAAAAGAAAAATTACCTATAAAAACAGGTAGTTTTACGTGTTGTTTTTTTAATTAAAAAACCATAGTAAGGCAAACAAGATAAAATAATTCTAAAAAATCAGCAAAAATCAATCTAAGTAATCCTTACATCCTTGTAAAAACAAGAAGAAAAACCTACCTGTTTTTGCAGGTAGATATTCAGAATTTAAAATTTAAATTGTTTTTTTGATGTTCAAAAATTGAAAACAATGAGAAAAAACATTTCTTTATTATTAGTAGAAAATCATGAATTAATGATCGAGGCTACTATAGTGTTATACAACATGAGTAAAGATTTTAAATTCGAGTACTTTATTGTAAAATCAGAAAAAGAGATGTTCGAATTTTTAGAAAGCAAAAAAGTAGATATGGTATTATGCGATTTCAGGCTACTATCTAACGAAGGATTATTAAATATTCCCAATATACAAAAAAAGTCACGAATGGTAATTAGAGAAAACCTAATTACTGATATAATAATCAAACAAGGCTTGAACCATGGAGCTTCATGCGTTCACACCAAGGGAATGGAAGCAGATGTTTTATTTTCAATGTACAAGCAGGTCCTAGAAGGTAAAATATTTGAATTTGAAGAATTAAAAAAAATAAATAATTCTCCATTTTAATTTTTCTCCCATTTTCAGAAAAGGTAATATGGTCTTCCTCCTTTTCGTCCTTTTACAAAGAAAAACTTATTTGCAAGGGTATATAAAACACTCCTGACGTCGCGCCCTTGCATATATCATTCCAAGCCTATTCGTCAGAATTCCTCACTACGGCTTTCCATTAGTTTTCTTTGTTACGTCCTCATACGTCGTCAGTCACGTCTTCTTCATCCCCCCAAACCCCAATAAGGTAATTCGCTTGTTCCGCCGTACTTCAAGCCTTTTCACTTTCCACTCGCTACTTTTAATCTCAATTGGGGGTCTGTCGCCGTTTGTGTTTGGCTCGCCTGCTAAATCGCTCAGGCTTCAGGTTTGTCACATTTTTTGCAGTCCTCGTTCACAGCCGCTTTGCTTCCTTTCGGCTTGCCTTGGTCGGCTGCCTACATACATCAAAGCCGCTTAACCACTCCCCACACAAGAGCATTATTCCGTCACATTGAGCCTGTCGAAATGCACTTGACTTTTTCCATTCCAAGAGCAAAAAACCGTCTTCGCTATCCATCCCGATTAGCCTTTACACAGCTTGCCGAAGTGCCAAACCTTCGTGCTTTCAGCAGAGGTCGTTCCCACGCTTCCTCATCCTTCGTCATCGCTCTCCACTCCCCCCTTCGCTCCACTCGCGGTCGGCTCGCGCCCACAGGCAATATTTCGCTTCGTTAATATGATTTTCGTTATATTAAACATTCATCATAAATCATTAATAATTCTATAGGTTGCCTTTCCCTCCCTCAGCTGTTGGCACTATTACCTTTTTTCTGATTTTTGATTAACACTAACCGACTATTGACATTCTCGAAACAAGTTGTTGTGTTTTTTTAATAGGTTGTTGAGGTTATCGAAACAATGTTCGCAACCCTCACATTTGTTTTTTTTTCGAGCATTATAAACAATGCCTATACAGATATGCTAGCATCGTATTTATTGAGCGATAGCGATATGTTTGCGCCTAGTAATTGGATTGTGTAAATTTTGAGGGAATGAAACGCGATACAAATTGGTGTTTGAGGAAGAATGACGAGTTTCAATTTGTATAGTGAAATGATCCGTAAAAATTAACAATCTTATTACAGCGCTAGACTTTTTGGCTCAACCTTTTTTGGCAATGAAAAAAGGTGGAATAAAAATAACACTTTACTTTAGCTTATCTAAAAATTCAACCCGAAGCGTAAATCTAAAGTCGCATTATTTTTAGAAAGAATGAAGCGTATTGAAATGTGGGTACCAAGAGGTAGCTCGACAGAGATCACCGAATTGGTCACAATTTCAAAAGTGAAATGAATTGAAAAAAATAATGCGACGAGTTTTCTTTTGTTACTTTTCTTTAGCGGAAAAAGAAAAGTAAACGCAATCACATTGAGCCTGCCGAAATGTGCGGCAATGGGAAAAAGTAAAACTCTGATCTTAAAAAATCAAAAATAGGTCGCAAATTTACTCGGCAATCGCACCAAACCTCCCACAACGTCAGTAAAGGTCAAGCCCTACGGGTTTTGATAAAAAAGTGAAAATTCCACTACTATTCGTGATTTTATCCAACTAATGGCTATTGCCTAATGACTAATAACTTTCGTTCCACTTTTTTCTCAAAAACCTTGACAGCCTTCCATTTGCCTCTTGTTGAAATGGCTTTCTTTTTTTTCTTTTTTTTTCTTTTGAATTAATCTATCTGGGCGAAGCCCTAAAAGGGCGAGCATAATTTTTAAACCGTGAATTATGTACAAACGCACCAATCCAGCAGTGATTAGAGCCATTTTAAGAGAAATGACCAAAGACGAACTCAAAGCAGAGTTAAACGTGATTTTTGAACACGCAAGAACAGAAACAAAAGCGAATAGAAAGCAAATGCTTAAAAGTCTGTATCAGTACACGCAATTCTTAATCAAAAGTAGAGAATTATGATAAAGTTCAAATTAACTACCTATCGAGAAGATAAAGCATATCAAGGATCATACTTTTTTATTTTAAACAAGGGAAATAACAGTGGAAAGCCACTGTTAACCCCTTGTCCGAATTGTTTTGTTTGTCTCTGTGAAAATGACCAGGACAAAGAAGAATTGTACTGGTTACTATTTGGAATGTGGCAAGGAAAAGCCATTCACCCACATTTGATTGGGTCTGTTATTCCGTTTATTCGATTGAAAGAATTAACAAACCTCATCCATACAGGAATCGAAAAACTGCTTTCTAATCCCGATAAAGTCAAAAGAAACATTTCAAAAATCGCTCAAATGGAAAAACATCAAATGAACATTCAAAAACAACTTAATCTTATCAAACAAATGAAACAAGCGTTAATCTTTGAGGTGCTGCAATAGCACCTATTTTGATAAGTAAACCTACCTGATTTTATAGGTATTTGTATTTAGTTTGGTGGGATTTGGTTATATTTAGTGAGTAAACTTTCATTGATGGCGGTTAGCAAGCTAATACTTTGCTGTAAATAATCACATTTTTGATGGTTATAAATAAGTTGGCGACAACTCCTAACAGACAATACACAATATTAACGTAAATGACAAAAAAGTATCCAAATACTAGTGTTCTTACTCTAATAACTCAGACGGACGAAGAAAATGAGAACGTGCTCTTTATTTATTTAAAAGCAGTTCCCGACTTTTATTCACTTGACACTATTCATTGGTATGACGGGTTTGGAAAAGATGGCAAAACAACTAATGTATGGGACAATTTTCAAATTAGACAATGGACAGTATGTGGCAAAGATGATGATATAATCAAACTGTTTGACGAAACACTTTCTACAAAAAAAATGGTTATCGGAAAGACAGAAATAAAACTCAACATTCCTCCATACAAAGTTATCAAGCATAATGACAAGCCTGTTAAAAACAGACGAGAAACAATCTGTGATACTTTAGTAACTGAAAATAATTCTATCATACCCGAAGAATTTTATCAAAAGGAGAATTTGAAATTCCTTTCAGGTTACAGAAGTGATTCAACAGAAATAAAACCTCTTTTTCCTTTAGGTTTTTTTGAAGACGGCTTCATTTATGACAACCTAAAATCAAATGTTTGGGGTGTCAAAGAATATAGAACAGCTTATCTTACCTTTCACGGTGTAAGAGAAAAATCTAAGAAAGGTGTTGGAAGCAATGAAATGGTTGGATTTTATCAACAAAATTTCAATCCAACAGATGAATATAACGTAGTAGTAAAAAACGAAACTGACAAAGAAATTGGGAAAGCCACGATTGACAAAGACAATGGCTTTTTCAAAATTGAGTTAAACGAACCAACAAGTAATGGGAAAATAGAAATAATTGCAAACAACAAGGAAGAAAAAGCTATTGAATATGTTCTTATTCAAGATATTCAAGTTGACGCACAGATTGCTAGTGCAACCTACAATGACATTTACGGCAGACAATTTTTAATCACTTCAAAAGGAAAAAGAAGCGAGACGTTTTCCAATGCTACTTGGCAACAAAGCATATATGCAGACGAGAAAACAGCTAATGAAGATTTGTCAGACTTATTTAAAGGAACCTTTGAATATCTTGGTTCTCGAGTTGTTGTTGTTGACCCTTATTTTTTAGGGAATATAAAAATTGATAGTGTAACAAATCAATTTCAACCTACAAATTGCCAATCTGCATTTATCAATGCTTTAATTCATTCTGCAATTGAAAAAAATGTTGAGCAATTATACATACTTGGTTTTTGGGCGAGAGCCAAAAGTCAAGTTGAAAAAGATGATACACAAGCGACAACTAAAACAGACCAATTATTTGGCAATTATGAAAAGTTATTCAAAGGGACTATACAAACTAACAAGTTGCAAAACTATTTCAAACCTTCATCAATTCAGTTTTTAAATGCAAAAGAAGATTTTCACAATAGATATTGGTTTTCGCTTAAAAAGGAAAACGGAATTGATATTCTTGATAAATGTGTAATAGTTACTAATAGTCTTGGAGGAATTTCAAAAACCGAAGTTGATTTTGTTAGTGTTGAAGACAAGGCTCAATTGGAACAAATCATACGAAAGAGAACAGGACTGTTTAAAAACGCAGATCCCAAATTGACAATCTAATGGAGAAACTAAAGAAAATAATACACGAGACTTTATCCAACAAATCAGATATAGATTGGTTGATTGTTCATACTATTCACAAATCAGACCCAAAAATTACTGGTGTGGAATTTTCATTTGTTGACGGTAAAGAACGACAAGATGAACCTTTCAAAACAAATCAAGGGTATATCAGTTTGAAAAAAACAGACACTATTGAGAAGTTTAATAAAATTATAGGCGAACTTTCCACCGAATTTAAAACAGATCCTATTTCACTTGCCAATCTTTTTATCGTTACTACACGAGCAAGTTATACAGGGGAAGATAACGGAACATTATTAAACGTATTTAAGAAAAATATTGGGCAAGAGAATTGCAATACTGTTTTCAACTTCCTAATAAACTCACTTAATACCGCATATCACAACGATAAGAGTTATATAGAGAAACAACCTGAAAATACAAACGATTGGTTGATGTTATTTCATTCCACGCAATATTTACAAGGATTTTCCGACCCAATTACGAATTGCTTACAATTAGTAAGAGATGAAAGAAACAAAATTTTAGATTTTGATTTGATTCAAAATATGAAACCTTTGCTTCGTGCAGTCTTAATGGGTTGGTATGGTTATGTCCTTACAATTTCACAGGCAACACAAGACAATCTTTACGAAAATGAAAAGGAATTAATTTTCCTTTCTGCGTGCTTGATAGACGATTTATCTGGGGAAAAAGATTTACCTAATTGGCTTAATTCAAAATTAATTGAATTATTTGTAGAAAAGCATTGGGCAAAAATAGGCAAGCCTATTTTTATTCACGTTTTTGGTATAAGTTATAGAA
>JBKCEW010000095.1:0-26064 GCA_046304235.1 Crocinitomicaceae bacterium
TTCTAAAGGTGGGGCAATCTTAGTTGGATCTACCACAGGCAAACTTAATAAGTAAAATGTTTAAAACTAATAAAGTCAGATAAACTATTATAACTCAAATTTAATAAATTCAAATGAAACAAGAAACACATTAATCGACCAACAATTTCAAATGTAAGGATTTTAATAGAATTGGTTTAAATATTTTTCCCTCATTTAATTAAAGTCTTGTTAAATTATGTTTAGTATTATCCATTCAATTAGGAATTTAATAATCTTATATCTTATTTTGAATATATTAATGTTGGAATTATGGAAATTGATTTTTTCACTACACTAAAAGCTTATTTTATTTAATCTATGAAATTCGAACAAGACTTTAAAGATGCTTTAATACGACTACCAGAAAAAGAAAAAGATAAATTGCTACAGCGTTTACTTAAAAAAGACCCTAAACTAGCAAATCAGTTGTATTTTCAATTGGTTGAAACTCGTTCGGTGGAAGAATTACGCACTGATGTTGAACTTTCTATGGAGAAATTCATAAAGAATAGAGCGATTCATTTTTATTCACCGATTGCACTTATGATGTATCTGCGAGATATTAGCGGAATGATTAATGAACATGTGAACACTACGAAAGATAAATATGGTGATCCCTACTTGAATTGTGTCATGCTCATTAAGACGCTTCATGCGAATAGAGAACACCTACTGAATTGTACTAAATATGAGTCTTTTAAGTTGAATGCATATATTGTTGCACGAATCTTTAAAATTTTAACTCAAGTAAAAGTGTTACACGAGGATTTACAATTTGATTTCCAGGAACTTTTCGAGCATCTTTTAGACGAAATGGTGGAGATTCCGGACTTAATGGATGCTACTATTTTCCATGGTTTAGACTTGAATTGGATTCATTATCGTCAAATTCCCGATGATATTGTTGCTATTCAAAAGGACTTAAGACAAAGAGGATATTTGAAGTAAAAAATCATTTTAAAATTCATTATTTGTCAATTAAAAAATAAAAATGACAGAAAACGTCGATCTTGATAGGTTTATTATAGCTCAAGAAAAAACCTATCCATTTGCACTTAAAGAGATTAAAAAAGGTCGAAAAGTGAATCATTGGATGTGGTTTATTTTTCTGCAAATTCGAGGTTTAGGGAATAGTATTCAATCTTTTAAGTATTCGATTAATAGTAAAGAAGAAGCCATACGTTATATTAATCATCCAATTTTAGGTGCTCGACTTTTGGAGATTTCAGAAGAGTTATTAGCAATCGAAAACAAAACTGCAAAAGAAATTATGGGGTTTAAAGATGAAATAAAATTGAAATCTTCAATGACATTGTTTGCTAAAATTCAAACTGAACATAAAGTTTTTCAAGCTATTTTAGATAAGTATTTTAATGGGGTACAATGTCACAAAACATTGAGTTTTTTGGGTGAGTAAATGCAATCGATTATTTCTGTAACAAATGTATCCTTTTAACTAAGATACATTTTTTAATTTCACTCTATGAGTCACAAAGCACATTGGGAAAAAGTATATGAGACAAAGTCTCCGCAAGAAGTAAGTTGGACACAAGAAATTCCAACAACTTCTTTGAAACTAATTAAAGAAACGAACATACCAAAAGATGCGGCAATCATTGATATCGGTGGTGGTGATAGCAAATTGGTGGATTTTCTCCTCGACGAGGGATATACCAATCTTACCGTTCTAGATATTTCTGAAAATGCATTGGAACGTGCAAAAAAACGATTGGGTGAGAAAGCAGATTTAGTACAATGGATTGTATCTGATATCAATGAATTCACTCCAACAAAACAATATTCTATTTGGCACGACCGTGCTGTTTTTCATTTTGTTACAGAGGAAGAGAATATCAAAAGATACGTAGAGCTGGTTTCAAAATTTACCTCTGAGCAATTTATTCTAGGAACCTTTTCTGAAAATGGCCCACTTAAATGCAGCGGTTTAGAAATCAAACAATATAACCAAGAGAAATTAAATCATTTATTCGGTCATTCATTTGATTTAACAACTTGTTTCACAGAAGACCACAAAACGCCATTCGATACCATACAGAATTTTATTTTTGCTTCCTTTAAGCGAAGATACGCACGTTGTTAATCCGAACCCTGAGGTTCTCGAAGGGTGAGGCTCTCGAAGGGTGAGGATGAATTCTTTTGTCTAATGTATAATGTCTTTTCTCTGTTGGTCTTTTTTCTTTTTTCTTTAATCTTTTTGTCTTTTGTCTTTTTAATCGTAATATTGCAATATAGTTTTAAACCATTATGGGAATTACAAAATCAGAACATTTCACTGAAGAACAAAATCAATTAGCAAATACCTTAAAAGCACTGGGTCACCCAGCACGTATTGCTATTATAGAGTATTTATTGGAAAAACAAACGTGTATTTGTGGTGATATCGTGAATGAGCTACCTCTTTCACAACCAACAATTTCCCAGCATTTAAAAGAATTAAAAAACGTAAATATCATTCAAGGTTCCATCGAAGGAAATTCGATTTGTTATTGTCTTAATCTAGAAACCTTTCAAAAAATTGAAAAATATATTCAATTGATTATTAATACACAAAACCTTAATAAATCCTGTTGTTAAATTAGACAAAAGATGAAAAGACAAAAGATCGTTTCACTCAAAGATGATTCAAAGTCTTTCTTCTTTCATCTAAAAGTCTTTAATCTAAACTAAAAAACCATGAAACTATCTCAAATCAAAACAATCTTAAACGACTTACAAGCAGTAAGTTTTATTTTGCCTAACGGACAATTTGTTCCATCTCATTTTCACGTTACAGAAGTAGGCGTGATTAGTAAAAACTTCATTGATTGCGGTGGAACGCTTCGTGAAGAAAAAGTGATCAACTTTCAATTATGGGAAGCGAATGATTTTGATCATCGTTTGGCTCCACAAAAATTGAAGAGTATCATTGAGCTATCTGAAAAAGTATTAAAACTAGAAGATGCTGAAATTGAAGTGGAATACCAACAAGAAACAATCGGTAAATACCATTTGGATTTTGACGGAACTCATTTTTTATTGGTTTCAACACAAACAAACTGTTTGGCTCAAGATAAATGTGGTATACCTGAAAGTGCTCTTCGAGTGCCTCAGAGCTCGAGTATTAATATTTCTCAAAAACCAAATACCTGCACACCTGGCGGTGGTTGTTGTTAAATTAGACAAAAGACTAATAGACAAAAGACCCTATCACTTAAAGATTCTTCAAAGTCTTTCTTCTTTTATCTTTTCATCTTTATTCTAAATCTATATGTTCACAAAAATAAAATCAACCTGCGATCAACTCGTTCAAGAATTTAATACAATTCCTAATGAACGAAAAGTATTACTTGAAAAAATTGCTCATTACATAAGCGAAAAAAAGGAGAATAATTTACCCATTCAATTAATGTATGTTTGCACTCATAATTCACGCAGAAGTCATTTTGGACAAATATGGGCTGCTGTTGCATCGGAATATTACCATGTAAATAACGTAACAACATTTTCTGGAGGAACCGAAGCGACTGCATTTAATCCAAACGCTATTCAAGGATTACGTGAAATTGGGTTTGACATTCATGCAAAAGACCAAACTTCGAATCCGATGTACGAAGTGTTTTTTAGTGAAAAAAGTAATCCGAGTAGGTGTTTTTCAAAAGTGTACAATGATGTATCGAATCCTTCTTCAAACTTTGCAGCGATCATGACCTGTGGAGATGCAGAAGAAAATTGTCCTTTTATACCCGGTGTTGAATTGAGAATTGGAACGACTTACGATGATCCGAAAGCCTTTGACGGAACACCACAACAAGCAGAGAAATATAGAGAAAGAGCATTACAAATAGCAAAAGAGACATTATATGTCTTTTCAAAAGTAGGATAGGTTTTTAAAAATTTAATATTATGTCTAGAAATAATTGCGCACCAGCACATAAAAGAAAACGGTTAGGTTTTTTAGATCGATATTTGACCGTATGGATTTTTGTTGCCATGTTACTCGGGGTAGGTTTGGGCTACTTTACGAACATCGCTGATTCATTAGATGGATTATCGAATGGAACGACCAACATTCCACTTGCTATTGGATTGATTTTGATGATGTATCCGCCTTTGGCAAAAGTGAAATACGAAGAAATTCCACGCATTTTCAAGAACTTGAAGTTAATCGGTATGTCTTTGTTTATCACATGGATAATCGCGCCGATGTTCATGTTTCTGTTGGCTTACATTTTTATGAAAGATTCACCCGAATATTTTACTGGGTTAATTCTTATTGGAATAGCTCCTTGTATTGCGATGGTTATTGTTTGGAACGAGTTAGCCGAAGGAAACAGAGAATACATTGCGGGATTGGTGGGCATAAACAGCATTTTACAGGTACTTTTATATTCAAGCATGGCTTATTTCTATTTGACCAAAATGCCTGTGCTTTTTGGGATGAAAAGTTTGGGGATTTCTATCACCATTGGTCAGATTGCTGAAAGTGTATTTATTTATTTAGGAATTCCATTTTTATTGGGAATCATAAGCCGATATGTCTTGATTAAGCTAAAAGGGGAGGAGTGGTTTACGACAAAATATTTGCCTAAAATCTCACCGATAACATTAATCGCGCTTTTATTTACAATTATCATTATGTTCAGTTTAAAAGGCGAAATGATTGTCAAAATTCCGTTTGATGTAGTAAAAATTGCGATTCCTTTGGTAATCTATTTTGCTGTGATGTTTGTAGTTACATTTTTATTTGCAAAACGTTTAGGGGCAGATTATTCAACAACCACCGCTTTGGCATTTACTGCTACTGGTAACAATTTCGAATTAGCCATTGCGGTTGCTATCGGTGTTTTTGGTATCAACAGCGGACAAGCATTCGCAGGTGTGGTTGGTCCATTAGTGGAAGTTCCCGCTTTAATCGCTTTGGTAAAATTGGCTTTTTGGTTTAGGAAGAGGTGGGTGCATAAGAGTTAGATTAAAAACAAAACAGGCTGTCCTTTCGAGACAGCCTGTTTCAATATAAAGTAATCCTTATTTCTTCAAATCAAAACGATCCAAGTTCATCACTTTATTCCATGCAGCGATAAAATCTTGAATGAATTTTTCTTTAGCGTCGTTGCTTGCATACACTTCAGCTAATGCGCGTAATTCTGAGTTTGAACCAAAAACTAGATCAACGCGAGAAGCTGTCCATTTTTGTTTTCCCGTTTTTCTATCTGTACCAGCAAATTCTTCTTTTGAATCAGAAATGGCTTTCCATTCGGTACTCATATCTAATAAATTCACAAAGAATTCATTGGTAAGTTTAGAAGGAGAATTAACCAAAATTCCTTTCGATGAATGGTCATAATTGGCGTTTAACGCACGCATACCACCCACTAAAACAGTCATTTCTGGAGCTGTTAAAGTTAACAATTGTGCTTTGTCAATTAGTAATTCTTCTGCAGAAAGCGTGTAATTCCCTTTTTTATAGTTTCTGAATCCATCTGCAATTGGTTCCAATACTTCCATTGATTTCACATCTGTTTGCTCTTGGGAAGCATCCATTCTTCCTGGTGCAAAAGGAACAGTGTACGAAAAACCTGCATTTTTAATTGCTTGCTCAACGCCTGTATTTCCAGCTAATACAATTAAATCAGCAATAGATACTTTTTTATCTTTATTTGCATCGTTGTATTTCTTTTGGATTTTTTCAAGGGTTGTTAATACTTTATCCAATTGTTTTGGATTATTAACTTCCCAGTTGCGTTGTGGTAATAACCTCACTCGTGCTCCGTTTGCACCTCCGCGACGGTCTGAACCTCTAAATGTTGAAGCTGACGCCCACGCAGTAGAAACCAATTCGTCGATGCTTAACCCTGATTGAATGATTTCATTTTTAAGCGTTTCAACATCTGCTTTTTCGATTGTTTTGTGATTTAAAGCAGGAATAGGATCTTGCCATACCAAATCTTCTTTTGGAACTTCTGGACCTAAATACAATGCTTTTGGTCCCATATCACGGTGTGTTAATTTAAACCATGCTTTCGCAAATGCTTCTTCAAATGCTTTTGGATTTTCGTAGAAATTTTTTGAAATCTTTTCATAAGCTGGATCGAAACGAAGAGACAAATCAGTAGTTAACATCATAGGAAGTAACTTCTTATTCGGATCAAATGCATCTGGAACATTTTTCTTTCCTTTCTTTGCTACCCATTGTTTCGCACCTGCCGGACTTGTTGTCAATTCCCATTCATTTTCAAACAAGTTTCTAAAAAATCCGTGTCCCCATTGTGTTGGTGTTGCAGTCCATGTTACTTCTAAACCTGAGGTAATAGCGTCTGCACCTTTACCTGTTTTATAAGTACTTTTCCAACCTAACCCTTGTTCTTCAATACTTGCCGCTTCTGGTTCTTTGCCTACATGCGATGCAGGCCCGGCTCCGTGTGTTTTCCCAAAAGTGTGTCCTCCCGCAATCAAGGCAACCGTTTCTTCGTCATTCATTCCCATTCTACCAAAAGTTTCACGGATATCTTTCGCTGCAGCAACAGGGTCTGGATTTCCGTTAGGTCCTTCTGGGTTTACATAAATTAACCCCATTTGAACCGCTGCTAATGGATTTTCCAATTTTCTACCATCGCTGTAACGTTTGTCTTCTAACCATTTTTTCTCATTTCCCCAATAAACATGTGCTTCTGGTTCCCAAACATCTTCTCTACCTCCAGCAAATCCATAGGTCTTGAATCCCATATCTTCTAAAGCAACATTTCCTGCAAGGATCATTAAATCTGCCCACGATATTTTTTGACCATATTTTTGTTTAACAGGCCAAATTAATCTTCTTGCTTTGTCTAAGTTGGTATTGTCCGGCCAACTATTTAAAGGAGCAAAACGTTCTTGACCTGATCGAGCACCCCCACGTCCATCACCCGTACGATAAGTTCCAGCGCTATGCCAAGCCATACGAATGAAAAAAGGACCGTAATGACCGTAATCTGCTGGCCACCATTCTTGTGATTCTTTCATTGTCTTACGTAAATCTTCTTTTACAGCATTCAAATCAAGGGATTTAAATTCTTTTGTGTAATTAAATGCTGGATTAAGAGGATTCGATAAGGTTGAATTTTGCCTTAAAATAGATAAATTCAATTGGTTCGGCCACCAATCAGGATTACTCGTTCCATTCGTTGGTGCATTGGTTGTTTTACTTCCAGCATGGAAGGGACAAGATGCTCCCATTTCCGTTGGCTGTTGTGCACTCGCCATTAAAGAAAGGAATAGTCCAGCACTGAGTATTTCTTTTTTCATGATGAAATAGTATTTATGTTTTTGGTAAAAATATGTTTTATATTTGATTCACAAAAACGATATTTTAGAATCTAATATTGATAAAATAGATGAATATACGTCAAATCGAATATGTACTAGCTGTAGCTGAACAACGTCATTTTGAAACTGCTGCTGAACAGTGTTTTATAAGTCAATCTACGTTGAGCACGATGATTTCAAAATTTGAAGAGGAAATAGGGATTCCTATTTTTGACCGAAAACGAAAGCCTGTAGAGATTACTAATGAAGGTCAAATAATTATTGAACAACTTCGGTTGATTAATAAAAATATTGACCAATTAAATCAGTTGGCAGATGAAATGAAAGGTGTAGTAAAGGGAAAATTACAAATTGCAGTCATTCCCACGATTGCTCCTTTTTTAATTCCTCTTTTTCTGAAAGAATTTGCTACACAATTTCCTGAATTAACCATTGAGGTAAGAGAACATACGACGCAGGTGATTATTGAGAAATTGAAAAAAAGGGAACTAGATTTGGGTATTTTGTCAACTCCTTTATTGGTTGATGATATTGAAGAATACCACTTATATGATGAGCCATTTGTGATGTTTGATACTACAGGTAATTATAGAGCTCAACTAAAAGTCGAAGAAATTGCGTTGGATGACTTATGGTTGATGGAAGAAGGGCATTGTATGCGTACCCAAATTGTGCGTTTGTGTGAAATGAAAAAAAGCAATAAAAAAAGACCTGTTAACTTTGAATTCCGTGCAGGTTCCATTGACAGTTTGTTGCGAATCGTCAAGGCGAATCACTCAGCGACCTTGATTCCTTATCTTGCAACGCTTGATTTTAGTGAAAATGATAAAAAGTACATCAAAGAAATAACAGAGCCAGTTCCCCAAAGAAGTATCGGGTTGGTTACACATCGGTATTTTGTGAAAAATAAATTGATAACCTTACTCATCGATTTGATTCAAACTTGTGTTTCAATTCACCTTCCCCAACAATCACCAGATTTTAAAAACATAAATCCTTTGTAAAACCACCTTATTTAGAATCGTTTTAATTAAAATACCTTTTTTGTGGTATTGATGACTTTGTATCGAAACAATACATTTGTTTCATAATTTAAATTTATTCTAAATAATAATGAAAATAAATATATTAAAAAACATCGCTTTTGGTGTAGTAATTGGTTCATTATTTGTTTCTTGTAAAAAAGAAGAGGAAAAACCAACAGTTACAACAAGTACAAATACTTATACGATTCCAACAACCTATTCTTTTATAGATGCATCTTCTAAATCAACGGTAGATTTCGGTGGACAGAAAACACGTTTAGTGATGTTAGAGCAAATGGGGGCCCTAATGGGAGGTACAAATCCTGTGAGTGAAAGTACCTTATTAAATATGTTTGATGGTACTGGGTTTACAGCAGATTCGTTAAATACTTCAGGTAAGAGATTGTCAGACAAAACAGCTGCATCAATTGATTATTTTACAGCAAATTTGGGTGAAAAAAATGATGTCATCGAAGCATTTAAAAAACAATTGAAAGAAGCTGAATTAACAACAAACGCAAATGTTGAAGCAAGTGTTGGATTACCAGGTTATTACATGGATGGTTCTAAAAAACGTTATTTCAGTGCTAATGGATTAGAACCACAACAAGTTTTCTTAAAAGGTATGATGGGTGCTTGTTTATTAGACCAAACCTTGAATACTTATTTGAGTTTAACAAAATTAGATGGAGGTCTAACGAAACAAAATAATACAAATAGAATTCTTACTCCAGAGAAAAATTATACCGACATGGAGCATTTTTGGGACGAAGCATATGGATATATTTTCGGTGTTGATAATGTGAATGTTACACCTGCAGTATATAAATACTGGTCTTCGTATATCAATCAAGTTGATGTAGACCCTGATTTTAGTAATGTAAAAGAAAATATCTTAAACGCTTTCATCAAAGGAAGAGCAGCAATCACAAACAAAGATTATACGACGAGAGATGCTCAAATTGCAATCATCAAAAAAGAATTGTCTAAAGTGGTTGCTGTTAGAGCAGTTTACTACATGAATGAAGGCAAATCGAAATTAGCAACGAACAATGGAAAAGGAGCCTTTCATGCACTTTCAGAAGGGTACGGATTTATTTGGTCGCTACGTTTTACGCAAAATCCGGATACAAAATTGCCTTATTTTTCAAAAGACGAAGTGAAAAGTTTATTGGATAGATTGATGGGAGGCACAAATGGTTTGTACGCTGTTGATTATTTGAATACTGAATTGGATAAAATTGCACAAGATATTGCAACTCGTTTTGGTTTTACAGTTGCGCAAGCAATTGATGCAACGAAGTAATATGATTTACATCATTTATTTTACAAAAAGAGCAGTTTATTTTTGCAACTTTTGAAGTAAATTATTGTTTAGAAGATTAGATTAATTACCATTTCATTTGCTAAAAAATAAGATATGAAATTCCTTAAATCATTACTTTGTATTTCCTTGATTTCTTTTTTGTTCATCGCTTGTAACCCCAAAAAAGTAGAACAAACCAACGATTTCAAAAAAGCAGATTTACTTACTAATAAGGCAGTGGTTATTCAAAACGATTACCAATTAGTGCTTGATGAGGTAATGAAATTTGAAGCAGGGTATAATCAATTCCTAGGATCTAATTCACAAGTAGATTTTGATTCGGTAAAAGCAAGATGGGAAAGAAGTTATTTATCTTGGCAGAATGTTTTGGCATACGAATTTGGTCCAGGAATGGAACTTAATTTAAAGACAAATTTAGGTACTTTCCCAACAGATACAGTGAAGGTGTTAAATTACATTAAGGAGAATAAGTACGATTTAAATACCATTTCTTCCAATGTAGCCAAAGGATTTCATGTGTTTGATTTTCTATTAAATAGAGAAAATGCTATTTCTTATTTCAACGAAAAAAACTATTCCGATTATGGCGTTGCTATCATTTCCCAAATGAAAACGTTATTACAAAATACTATAACAGGTTGGAAAACCTATCAAACGACTTTTGTTGCTTCCACTGGAACTGAATCTACAAGTTCTTTTTCGATGTTCGTAAACGATTACATCAAAGCATATGAAGAATGTAAATGGACAAAAGTAGGTATTCCATTAGGGAAGCAAAGTTTAGATGTAATTCAACCGAATTATATTGAAACTCCAAAGTCAAAAATTACTTGGAAACTTCTTTTAGCCAATATTAAGGCCGTAAAACGTCAGTTCAACGGAGATATGCAATCTGGGAAAGAAGGCATCGGTTTTGATGATTACTTAAAAACAGTAAATAAAAGTGATTTAGTTACTAAAATCAATGGTGAATTTGATGCAATTATTAATACAACGCAAGGGTTCAATGAAGATTTAGGTACAATGTTAAACGATGCTTCGAAAAAGAAACAAGTGGATGACCTTTACACTAAAATACACAACCTTACCATACACTTAAAAACAGACATGACCGCTGCTTTTGGAGTTATGATTACCTACCAAGACAACGACGGCGATTAATTCTTCTTACCCTGTCAGACTGAGCCTGTCGAAGTGTAAGGGGAAGATTAATACCATACTAGATGTTTCATTGAGCATGTTAAATTATGTGACATTGACCCTCTCAATTATGTCATACTTAGCTTGTCGAAGTGGACATACATATGAATAAAGAGGAAGGATATATTTATTAAATGAATCAATTTAACCAAATTCTATACAAACCGGTTTCTATACAACCATTGGTAATGTTCCGAATTATTTTTGGAGCATTACTTGTATTTGGAGCAATCCGATTTTTGGCAAATGGTTGGGTGTATGATATGTATATTCAACCTAAAATATACTTTGGCTACCTGGGATTTGAATGGGTAAAACCCCTACCTGGAAATTGGATGTACCTTCCTTTTTTTACTTTTTTATTGGGTGCGGTTGGGTTGTTATTAGGTGTTTTTTATCGTTTTTCAACAGTTCTTTTGTTTTTTTCTTTTACGTACATAGAATTGTTGGATAAGTCTAACTACCTGAATCACTATTATTTCATTAGTTTGATGACTTTTATTTTTATGTTTGTACCTGCGCATAAGTCTTTTTCTTTAGATGTGAAATGGGGTAGAGTAGAAGCAACAGATAAAGTACACCAATGGACAATAGGTGCTTTCAAATTTCAATTAGCCATCGTTTATGTCTTTGCTGGAATTGCAAAATTAGAACCGGATTGGCTATTTCAAGCGCAACCGTTGAAAATTTGGTTGCAAGCGCACCGGGATATGCCTGTGTTTGGTACTTTATTCACAAAAGATTGGATTCCCTATATATTTAGTTGGTTTGGATGTTTTTATGATTTGTTCATCGTACTCTTTTTGTTAAATTCAAAAACCCGAAGTGTTGCTTATTTTTTTGTGGTTGTTTTCCATCTTATTACCTGGTATTTACTTCCAATCGGTATTTTTCCTTGGGTGATGATTTGCTCCACGACGATTTTCTTTTCAAATGAATTCCATGAGAAAGTACTAACCAAACTTAAATCTTTAATTAAATATTCGGAATCAATTTCAACGTTAAAACCAAAACAGAATACGATGATCACTTTAGGAATAGTTGTTTTTGTTTTATTTCAGATACTAACTCCATTTAGGCATCTTATATATCCTGGTAATTTATTCTGGAACGAAGAAGGGTTCCGATTTTCTTGGCGGGTTATGTTGATGCACAAAGAAGGGATGGCTACTTTTTATATAAAAGACAGAAAATCAGGGAGAGAAATTGAAATTAAAAACAAAGACTTTTTATCAGCGACCCAACACGATCAAATGGCTACACAACCCGATATGATTTTACAATATGCTGATTTTCTTAAGAATAAATTTAATGATACCTCAATATTTATAAATAATCAATTATATAAAATTATACAACCTTCAGTGCATGCAGAGATTTATGTAAGCTTAAATGGCCGTCCATCTCAACTCTTTGTTTCTAAAAAACACGATTTAACCCGTTTTTCTTATAATTTAGCGCACCGAAATTGGTTGGAACCTTATCGTCCTTGAAGTTGTTTTTTTACATATTGCTGATTATATGTTGTTTGTCTTATAGTTTACAAGCGCAACATTTTCGAGGCGTGATTAAAGACGAACTAGGTGCTTCGATTCCAGGAGTTTTATTGAAAAATTATTCGACCAATCACATCGTGGTTTCGGATGGAAATGGACTTTTTTCTATACCTGCTCATTCGGGAGATTCCGTTCATTTTCGTTTTTCTGGTTACCGTGACTTAAGATTTAAAATCAAAGAAAATCAGATAGATACTCTCACAAACATTGTGTTATATGTTTTTTCCAAGGATTTAAAAACAGTCAACATTTATCGTAAAAAATTAGAACATTTTGATGTTGGTTTTATGCCAATGATTAAAGGAACACAAATCACTACGGGAACAAATGCTGTGATAGAATTGGAAAATTTGAGTGGTGCAAAATCTACTGCAAATCCGCGTGAAATGTTCGCCAAAATTCCGGGTTTGAACATTTGGGAGAGCGATGGTGCTGGTATTCAAATTGGAATAGGAGGAAGAGGATTAAGCCCAAACCGTGCTGCGAATTTCAATACCCGTCAAAATGGGTATGATATTAGTGCGGATGCGTTGGGTTATCCAGAAAGTTATTATACTCCTCCTTTTGAAGCATTGAAATCCATCGAAATTATCCGTGGATCTGCTGCTTTGCAATTTGGCTCTCAATTTGGTGGTTTGTTGAATTTCAACATCAAAGATGCACCTTCAAACACCCCGTTAGAAATTACTTCGCGTGGGACCTTGGGGAATTATGGTTATAAAGGGATTTTCAATCGCGTTGCCGGAACAACCAATAAGTTTTTTTACCAAGTATATCACCAATACAAAGAGGGGACAGGGTACCGAGCAAATGCTAATTTCAACCAACACCAATTTTTCGCACAAGCTGGATATTACCTGTTAGAGAATTGGAAAGTAAGATTGGAATACACCCAAATGAATTATTTAGCCCAACAACCAGGTGGTTTAACCGATGCTCAATTTTTAGCAGACCCACGTAAAAGTTACCGCAATCGCAATTGGTTCAAAGTAGGGTGGAATATGTTAGCCTTTCATTCCGACTATGAAATTTCTTCCAAGGCTAGTTTCAATGTGCGTGCTTTTGGGATGCAATCTACCAGATTATCAACAGGTTTTTTAGGGAAAATCAATCAAGCCGACCCGATGGGAAATCGAGATTTGATTCAAGGCTTGTTTAAAAACGGTGGAGTAGAAGCAAGGTATCTACAACGTTATGATTTCCAAAAAGGAGATACAAGTAAATCTATGAGTGGTGCTTTTTTAGTAGGAACACGTTACTACAGAGGTCATACCGTGAACAATCAAGGCTTGGTTTCTTCTGGTTCTGATGCAGATTTCACCTATTTAAATCCGAATAATCTCGAAAATTCATCTTATGATTTCCCATCTGAAAACGCTTCGTTGTTCGCAGAAAATATATTATTCTTGACAAGTAAATTAACGATGAACTTCGGAGTGCGTTACGAATATATAACCAGTGAAGCAAATGGATTTTACAAACGTTATAATATTCATCCTTATACAAAAGATACAATTGCTATTTACAAATTATATGATTCCAATAGGGTAGTACGCAATGTGCCGCTTTTTGGCTTTGGATTGAATTACAAATTAAAAGGAATGCGTAATGTGTATGCAAATTACACACAAAATTACCGTGCTATCAACTTTACAGACATACGAGTAGCAAATCCCAATATTTTGGTGGATACCTTAATGAAAGACGAAAAAGGCTATACGTTGGAATTAGGTTACCGTGGTTTGGTAAAAGATTATTTGACTTTTGATTTGGCAATTTTCAACGTGTTTTATGGAAATAAAATAGGTTTAGCACCGAAAGCAAATTCTATTTACAAAGAGCGTACTAACATTGGTGATGCGATGAATTTAGGAATTGAAGCTTTTGGAGAATTAGATATCATCGGAATATTTAAAGACAGTTCAAAACACAATTTGAACATTTTCCTAAATGCAGCTTACATTGACGCAAGATACATTCGTTCCAAAGAGCCAAATTTCGTAGGCAAAAAAGTGGAATACGTGAGTCCAGTAGTTATTAAATCCGGTTTAAAATGGAAGTTGTCTAAAATGACTACCCAAATTCAGATTTCTTATAATTCATCACAATTTTCCGATGCTACGAATGCCATTGAGCCTTCAGGTGATGCCGTTATCGGACAAGTTCCCGCCTATACCGTAGTTGATTTATCTTCGAAATACCAAATTAGTAAACAATTCCAAGTAGAACTCGGAGTTAACAATTTAACCAACCAATCTTACTACACCCGTCGTGCCACGGCTTACCCAGGACCTGGTATTCTTCCTTCCGATGGCATCACAGCGTATTTTACGTTGCAGTATAAATTTGCGTTGAAAGCAATGTAGGGATTTATGTTAAATAGTTGATTTTTAATATTTAATTCCGTTTTGTGATTTGCTGGATTTGTAATCCAGCATTTTAATAAAAATTCTTTACATTTTCATATCACTGAAGAATAGTATGTTTAGAAATTCAACATTCAGTCTTTTCAAGCAATCAAACGAATGTTTCTAACTTTTTTTCTTAATCCATCTGGGCACTAAAATAGAACCAATAATCAAATAAGGGAAATAAGATATTAAGCGCCAAAGAATAGCTAAACCGGTTATTAAAAGCATGGATTTACTAAAAGACCCCATTAACTCACCAAAAGCATATTCAGCCACACCGCTACCACCAGGGCTAGGGCTAATGTGCATGAATAACCATAAAACCAATTGCTTACCGAGGATGAAAAAGTGATCAAAAAACGACAGTGATAAAAAGGCTGCCATAATGCAATTGATAACCAGGTACCTACAAGACCAAGATAATAATGTGCTTCCAAAACTCTTTAGCCAAAAAGTAGCTTTTTCTTTTCTCAATTCTTTTGAGGTAATTAGAATATCTTCGTCTAATTTTGAAATGTTAGATTCAAATCGATTTAAAAATGGGAGTTTACAAATAAAAGAAAGTAATTTACCTATTACATGTGGATAAATAAAAACTCCTGTAAAAAGGATAAAACAAATAATTAAAATCAAGATAAATCCACCCCAAAAAACAAAGGAAACTCCTTTATCCAAAGATGTATTAGTAGGAAATAAAACTTCAGGAGCTACAAATAAAAACACAAGGGGAATGAGTAACAAAAAGAACAGGTTATCAAGTAAAGCGGTAATAATCACAATAGCAGTTGAACGACCTAACGCAATTTTTTCTTTGTTTAATATAAACATCGCAACTGAAACTCCACCAACTATTCCAGGTGATATAGCTGATGCAAACTCCCAAATTAAAATCACATTAAATGCTGATTTCCATGATAATTCTTTATGAGTAAGTGTTCTAATACGAAACATGTATGCGACATCTCTTCCGAACATACATAAAAGTGCTAAGAACAACCATGCAATAGATAGATTATTCCATTGGATTTGCATAAAAATATCAGTAAATTTTTCTTTTTTATAATTTCCTGATTTACAAATCTTAAATTCTGTAGGGTCTGAAAAATCGATCTGTTGATTATGATTAGCATCAACCCAACAATAATTTCCTTGATTTTTACTTTCAATGAAATGAGGTTGTTCTATGCTGCGATATAGCATCCAAAAAACAATTGATAGTCCCAGTAAAATGGCTACATATACTTTCCAAGAAGCAAATGTTTTTTCCATATTATTTCCATTTGGTAGGGTCAAATTTTACTTCTACCTCCCAATTTTGTCTTGCTTGGAATGGTTCATTGTAAATTTGAATTTTTTCGGGTAGAATTTTCTTTTGTAATATTCCAGTATCCCATTTTCCGTTATTATTCGAATCAAAATAGGCTTTAAAAATATACGCACCTTTTTCAAGATCATCTATTTTCCAAATCGTATGTTTTTCATCAATAGTATGTCTGTGAGTTACTTTTTCACCTGAAAGTAATTCTAGTAAAGTTCCTGAAGGAAAAGAACTTGTCACAACGTTAAAAATTCCATATTGTGTTGAATCAAATACGTTGATCGTTTGTGTTAAATTATATTTTTCTCTAAAATTAGTAAATGTTAAACCAGAAGGTTTTATAATCAATTTTAGTGTTTTTGATGAGTACGTAGTCGGCATTAATTGCATTTGATATCCTGATGCTTTTAGTTCAAAAGGAACTTTAATAGAGTCATTTGCAAATAATTGTATAGAATCTTTATTGAACGAAGAGATAAAGTCATTGGTGGTAATGATTAAAGAAGACAGTGAACGAATGTTTTTAGGGAAATACAACTTCGGAGTCTTATGATTTAGTTTAGTTTGAATCCTACAATAAAAAGTATCTATATAATTATCAATAGATAAGACACCTTGTATAGTATCTATTGTATTTGTATTTAACAAAATCGAGATGGAATCAGATTTATGAATTTTCTTTTCTAGAATTTTTTGATTGAATAAAGTAATGTTTGCTTTATCAATGGGAAGGTTTCCTGTAATGAGAATTTCCTCGTTATTTATATGACTTATCCTTCTAATTGCCTTTTTGGGTAAAGTAGGAAATAGCTCAATATCAGATGAATCAATTACTGATTTCTCTAAATGTATTTTCTCTGTTTTAAAACCAGACAATTCAAAAGGCTGGGGAATAAAATCTCTATTTTGATCTTGAAAAGCTACTAGGTAATAAGTTCCTGGGTGAATGTATTTTAATGTATATTCTCCTTTTTCGTTTGTTGTAGTAAAATTGAATGCTTTTTGAACAAAAGTTGTTACGGTATCCGAGAAAAGGGCAACGGTGGCGCCTTTGAAAGGCAAACGCGTTCGGATATCAATTACTTTTCCTCTATAAGATATCGAATCAATATAATCTCCCGTTGAAAAAACATAGGTTAAAAGTGTATCATTTCCTTCATGTAAATCTTTAACCGCATTATTTATGTAGATAGCATAAGTGGTGTTTGATTTTGGCTTTCCTTTAAGATTTAATGTAAGTACTTTATCTTTTGCTATTGGGTCTATTTTAAAGTCGTCAGGGACAACAATGATATTTTCACTTGCTTTGTTTAGCGTAATAAATTCTTTAAAAGGCAAGTGTATTTCTGAGACATTAAAATGAATTGAACCCAACTTAGGATTTAATTTCAACGTATCAAAAACGGGAGCTTTTCTATCAATTGGCCCCCCGGTAATTGTTCCTTGAATAGCACAACCTCCAATAAGAAAGGCAGAAATTATTAAAAATAAATACTTAACCATTGACAAAGTTCTTTTAAATAGTAGGCATCTGTTTCTGTAAAATCACACAGTGTAGTACTATCAATATCTAATACGCCAACTACATTTTCATTTTTAAAGATAGGTACTACGATTTCACTTTTAGAAAGACTACTACACGCAATATGACCAGGGAATTCATCAACATTGGAAACTACCAATGCTTCTTTCTTTTCCCAGGAAGTTCCACAAACCCCTCTTCCAAAAGCAATTTCCATACATGCTAAACTACCTTGAAAGGGGCCTAATTTCAATACTTCCCCTCGAACCAAATAAAATCCAATCCAAAAAAATCCAAATGTTTCTTTTATAGCAGCAGTGGTATTAGATAGAATCGATATTAAATCTTGTTCTTCACCAATTAAAATTTTTAATTGATTGAGCAATGATTCATATTTTTCTGATCGGGTTGTACCTTCAATAAGGATGCTTTCAGCCATAGTTCAAAGATATTACAAAATTGTAAGTTTATTCCCAAATGCTCTCTATGATTGCAATACTATCTTTCAGATTGAAGTTGGGTATATGGAATTTATAAAACTCTATTAGTATTGATAAACAGTTTTTTCGGTATTTTTTTGGGAGTTCAATTCCTAATATTTCTTCTTTAGTTAAATTAACAAATTCACTCAACCATTCTACTTCGATACCGTTTTTATAGTTGGTATGCAAGGGAGCACTCCCTAAAAAAAGTCCATTCTCTAAATCTAAAAAAGGAGTTTTATTATCTGGTTTTAAAGGGAAGAAACCTAAGTATTTCGTTAATTCTAACATCCAATAAATGGGGTAATTTGTCAATGGAACAGGTTTATCCATCCAACATAATTCATCTTCAATAAATCGAAACAATCTCTCATCTTTTACTCCTTCGTGTAAAATTGATTGCAATACTTCTACCTCAAAAAATACGATGGTTGATTTTATAGGATGAAACGGAATTGATTCAAAAGTATGCAGTAATTGTGTTTCAGAAATTTTAGCTAGTTGTGAATCATCTCTTTGAAAATAAGTTAATTCAATTGGACTTAATGGAAGTAATACATTGCCTTTTTTCTTTTTTGCCCCTTGAAATAAAAAGGATTTTTTGCCTTCTGATAAGGTGAAGATCGTCAATACCAAACTTGTCTCAGAATATGGAATGCGTTTTAATAAAATTCCAGCGTCTGTTTTTTTCATTAAAATACAACTACTTTACCTACTTTTTTACCCTCTACTTCAATGGCATTTGGAGCCGTCCAGAAAAAATAAACTCCAGGGCTCACTCGATTCCCATTCCAATCCTTAGCGTTCCAAAAAGCGGTACCACCATTAGAAGTTGTTTTGTAAACAACATTTCCTGCAGCATCTGTAATTTTCACATCTGAATCATATTTAATACCTTGAATGGTTATACCTTTCGTGTGTTCTATTTTATATGGATTTGGAAAAACTACCGTTGATTCATAATCGACGGTTCCTTCGGATGCGTCAGCTCGATAAGAAACCAATCCTAAATCGGTAACAATAAATAATTCTCCAGTTTGGTGATTAAATTGAATATCATTGATGTTATTAGATATCAACCCACTATTTTCTTTGGTAAAAGAAGCGATTAGTTGATTTCCATCTGCACTTAGTAAAAACAAACCGGCATTTTTTGTAGCAATCCATTTCCGATTTCCTCCATCTATTTCAATGTCAGAAATGGCTGTTTTCCCTAATAAATACTCGACATTCCCTTCATACTTCAATTTAATACGTTGTGAAACAAATGGTTTTCCATTTTTATCTAAAATTCCAGGAGCATTGTACAAAACAGCAAAACCTTCATCTGTGCCAATCCATAAATTGTTATCAAAGTCAATGGCTACTGCATTTACATCTTTTGATGGAAGTGCTCCAGATCCTTCTCCATCATTCACGATCCTTATAACATCGTCTAACATATTATCGGGAGTTTTTCCCGTATTTATACCAGCTATTCCCAGACCAGGAAAAACTATCCACTTATTTCCAAGATAATCAATTTTAATTTTGGTTGCCCAAGCGTTTAAAGTAGAGCTCCCTGTACTCACTTCTGACCAAGTTTGCAAAGAGGTATATACTTTCAATACATTCGAAGAAAATGGATTAACAACCCATAGATTTCCATCATTATCAAAACTTAAGTCTGTAATAAAGGTAAAACCATTATCTAAAATTGACTTATCTAATGTTGAATTGGAGTCCATAAAAATGGTATCAATTTGTTTTCCATCTTTTGATATAGATACTGGTACAAAAGAATTTGATCCAACTGCAAATTCTCCCTTCTTTTTGGGATTGAAGGAGATAGATGAAATATCAAATACTAATTTATTTTTCCATTTGGTCTGATTATAACGATCATAAAGCTTCCAAGTATTTCCATCATGATTTACATATACACCGTCATTGTTGTATTGAAAACCTGTTTTTGAAATAACTCCACTCGTAACACCGACTTGTCCATTATGATAACCAACTGAAAAAACGGAAGATTTAGGTAGAAAGTTTATTTTATGAACAATACTATTGAAGTTGTCACTCCACTCAACCAATCCACATTCACGATCAGCAATCCAATATTTATTTAAATGTTTAATAATTGATTGAGGTCTAGGTACAGTTATTCCATCATAACGATAGATGATTTTTTTTTCATTAAAATGATTGTCAATAAGTTGAATCCCATCATAGCCTGTAGTTGCCCAACCTTCTTCTAGTGCAATTAAATTATCAAAAGACTTTTGATCAGAAAAATAACCTTCAGTTACAAATACCCAATTAGAAGAACTTTGTTTGAGTAATAGATTTGATGATGTTTCAATAAACATTTCCTTCTGTTGTATGTGAAATCTTTTTAAATTATTTTTTGAAAAAACGATTTTTTTCCAATTGTTTTCACTTGATAATAAAGGGTTATTTATGTTTGCTGAATATAAAATAGAATCGGATAGGGCATAAATACTATCTCCGTAAATAAGTAAATCTTTGATTTTATTACCATTTAAGGGTGGGTAGTAGGTGTCTTTAATTTCTTTTTTAACGGGATCAATTTTCAATATTCCAAATGAGATAGCTGCATACGTGAAGCGTGTGTCAGTTTGAAAAGAAACAATGGATTTGTCACCCATTTTGTCGGACATTTTTAGATAAGGAATATTGGTGACTGTAGATCCTGTCATAAAGTCAATATTTCCATTTTTATAACCTATCCAACATCGATTTGTGGTTTTATCAGTAAATATTTTACTTATATATATGTCAGATAAATAGTTAGTTACTGACCATAAAACTCCTTCTTTATTTATAGCATCGAATTCATATAATCCGTTTTCGAATGCTACATAAATGGAATTGTTTAGGGCAGCTATATCATTACCTTTAGATGAATTTACATAGTATTTCCATTGATGCATAGCTGATTGAGCATGTATACCACTTGACATGATACACAAATTCATCAATAAAATGGTACTGCCAATAAAATATAATGATAAAGATTTCCGTTTTTTCATTGAGATAAAGATAGTTTTAGAAATCGAAATAATAAAGAATCTATTACATTTGTAATTGTTTTTGTTTTACAAACCTTAGTTTAAATTTAAGTTAAGATTTAATACTAACTTGATAATTACGTATTAAAAATTACATGGCCCCGTGGCGCAATTGAATAGCGCATCAGATTTCGGCTCTGAGGGTTACAGGTTTGAATCCTGTCGGGGTCACTAAAGTCAGTTATTAAAAACTGACTTTTCCATTTAATCCTTATACTCTTTTTTTACAGCATACCAGCCCAACAAAAATAATCCACCAACTACGATTGGGGTTAAAATCAGTAAAATGATATAACCAAAAACTAAATCGTCCATTCCTTTTGGATAAAGTACTTTCGGACCTCCGAAAACTACTATTGAGAAATATCCAATAAATAAAGATAAAGCCATCCAAAAATATCCTAAGTATTTTTTTAAACTTTCATTTGACAGAAATTTCGTAGCAGGTTTTAGATAAATGAGTCCTATAACAAAACAAACCAATGCTACTGCAATTGGGTACCAAAGTCCAGCTAAATAAGGACTTGAATTAGAAACATTAGTTGTTGCTGATGCTTTCGTTGCTAAATAAGTTGAAATCGCAGGTAATAACCCTCCAAAAATTCCATTTCCAATGTGGTAGGGAAATGACATAGAGGTATAACGAATGGATGTAGGAAATAGATCCACTAGAAAAGCAGCTATTGGAGCATAAACCATCGTTACAAATAGTATTTGAATAAAAACTAATACTATTAAAAACAAATAATTACCACCTGAAACATGAATGGTTATTTTTGTTTCTTTGGTCGGTGAAGTTTTACTTTTTACAAAAGTAGATTGTTCCTTTTTAGTTGTTCCATCTGAGTAGTTTGTGGTAACGACTTCCACTTTTTCACCCTTTTTGTTTATTTCTTTTGTAGCATCCGATTTAACTTCCACTTTTGATTTTACATCAATGATTTGATACATTTTATGGTAAATTGGTCTATAAGATAGGGCAGCGATAAACATACCTAAAAGCATAATTTTCTTTCTATCAATTCGATCTGATAATTTCCCAAAAACAATAAAAAAAGGTGTACCTAATAACAAAGAAATCAACATAATGGTATCTGATTGAACTTTATCAAGCATACATACTTTTTCCAAAAAACTCATGGCATAAAATTGTCCAGTATACCAAATAACCCCTTGCCCCATTACAACTCCAAATAAGGCTAATAATACCAATTTTAAATTTTTCTTGTTGCCGAAACTTTCTTTTAACGGATTCTTAGATAATTTTCCTTCTTGTTTATTTTTCTCAAATAATGGAGATTCACCCATGTTTTTTCTAATAATATAAGAGACAAGTACCATCACAATTGAAAACCAAAACGGAACCCTCCATCCCCATGTCTCGAAGTCTTCTGATGAAACAAGTATTCGTGTAATCATGATTACAATCAATGATAGAAACAAGCCAGCACTTGCAGTTGTTTGAATCCATGAGGTCCAATAACCTCGTTCATTTTCAGGTGCATGTTCAGCAACATACGTAGCTGCGCCACCATATTCACCTCCTAATGCTAATCCTTGTAATAATCTTAAAATCAATACAAGTAGTGGAGCTAAATAGCCGATGGTTTCATAACTCGGAATACACCCTATCAAAAATGTAGCTCCACCCATAATTAAAAGAGTAAGCATGAATGTATATTTTCTCCCAACTAAATCTCCTAACCTTCCAAAAACTAATGCTCCAAATGGCCGCACAACAAAACCTGCAGCAAAAGTGGCAAGTGTAGCCATAAATGAAGCAATAGGTTGATCAGCAGGAAAAAATTTAGAGGAAATAATAGTAGCTAAACTACCAAAAATATAAAAGTCATACCATTCGATTAGTGTTCCAACAGAAGATGCTCCTATAATTTTCCAAAGGGATGTAGATTGTGATTTCATTAGAAAGTTGATTTAATTGTAGTAAATTATGAATCAACCTAATATAATAAATAATTTTAAAGATTTATGAATTGATCAAAAAAGTTTATTGTTTAGTATCCACTATAAAAAGAAAAGGCTCTCTATTGAGAGCCTTTTCACTTTAATCTTCAGATTCTTCAGATTCTTCTTCTGCAACGTCGTATTCATCTTCCTCGTCGTCGTCGTCGTCGTCGTCAGATGAATCTTCCTCGTCTTTTACATCATCTTCAGGGATGTCATCAAAATCTTCTTCTTCTTCCTCTTCATCATCAACAGGCAGAACAACATTCTTTTGTTTAACCTTATTTAATTTAACTAAGTAAATCATTTCATCTGTTTCCCATAAAACAGCATCCATTAGTTCACCCGTAGGAGTAGATACTTGTGTCATTGCTCCACCAAAACCTTCTGGGAAGGCTTCTTCCAATCGGTCTCTCATTTCTTCAGAGAGTTTCTCGTAAGTTACAATAGCTCTTTTCTTAGACATAATATACTAAATTTCTAATTTATGAATTCGGTGTTTAGGGATTACTACTCCTTGTTTTAGTACCACATATTTTTCAGTAACAGCCCAAATAGTTGTGTCCACAAACTTATAAGATTTGTCATCAGCAAAGAAAATTTTCACTTTATGACGTTCTAAATTACCCAAAGCAATTGCTCTATCAAAAGCTAATTGTCTCATAGATAATTCATCATCAGATAATGTGATTTCATCAGCAGGAAAAGAAAAGTTTGCTACCTCCTCTTTTTGTACTAATTGTGGTTCTTGTTCAATCATTTCTCGAAAACTTTCGGCAAAAATATATTAATTAGTGAATTTACAAGGGAAAAATTGAACAATTTTAAAAAAAAGCGGACATTTTTCCGATAATTTAGATTCACTTTACACAAGTTAACGCTAAGGCCCTTGCTTGAGCATCTACAGAAACAAAATCATCATAAACAGGATTCTTCACAAAAGTAGTTTGTTCCATGACATTCTCGTTGATTCTTGCGATATCTAAAAATCCAATTTTATCTTCTAAAAACATCTGAACAGAAACTTCATTGGCTGCATTTAATGCACAAGCAGCTGTACCTTCTAGTTCCATCGCTTTGTAAGCAAGATCTAAATTTCTGAATGTACTACGATCAGGAGCTTCAAAGGTAAGTTGTGGGTAATCCATAAAATTAAAACGTGGAAAATCAGTTTTCAATCTTTCTGGATACGTAAAGGCATATTGAATCGGTAATTTCATATCAGGCAAGCCCATTTGCGCTTTCATACTTCCATCTTCAAATTGAACTAACGAATGGATAATCGATTGAGGATGCACAATCACATCAATTTGAGCAGGTTTTAAATCAAATAACCATTTTGCTTCGATGACCTCTAATCCCTTATTCATTAGTGAAGCTGAGTCTATGGTAATTTTTGCCCCCATTGTCCAGTTAGGATGTTTCAAAGCTTGCGCTTTAGTAACTTTTTGCAATTGTTCTTCTTTCCAACCTCTAAATGGACCTCCTGAAGCAGTCAAGTAAATTTTTTCAATTGGATTTTGATATTCACCAGTTAAGCATTGAAATATCGCAGAATGTTCTGAGTCAACAGGATATATCGTTACTCCGTATTCGTTTACGAGTTGATTAATTAACGCGCCAGCAACCACTAAGGTTTCTTTATTAGCTAATGCAATCGTCTTTTTAGACTTAATCGCCTCAATGGTAGGTTTTAATCCAGCGTATCCTACAAGTGCGGTCAACACAACATCAATCTCACTTCCTGTAACCACTTGATTCAAAGCATCCATTCCGGCGTATACTTTTATTTCTTCATTCAAAAGTGCATCTTTAACATATTGGTATTTAGATTCATCTACAATAACAACTTCATTCGGTTGAAATTTTTTTGCTTGCTGTATCAACAAGTCTGCATTTCCATTTGCAGTGATCACTTGCAGATCAAAAAAATCAGGATAAGCCTCAATAACTTCCAATGCTTGTGTACCAATGGAGCCCGTAGATCCTAAAATTGCGATGCCTTTTTTCTTTACCATACGACAAAGTTAAAATTTATGATTGATTGATTTTAAAATCTTTCGCTACAATAGTATATTAATATTGTTTTAAGTTGTTGAAAAATGTTTGGGATTGTTAATAATGCGTAGTAGCTTTGTAAGTTGTTATAAAATTTTTTGATGTCCAAAAAAACACTAATTTAATATGAGATTTTGCTTATTTACTCTACTTTTAATTTTTTCGAATTTTTCAAATTCGATGCAATTTAATCTGAATTTCAATTTATTACCTGTCTTTGAACAGAATGATACTCTTATTTTGTTTTTTGGAGAGAAACTAAATTCTGAAAAACTAAATGCTGGAAATATTAATGATTTTAGTTGGTCATTAAAAAATGAAAACAATATAATTACTGGTAAAGGAGAAGAGTTATATAATTATTCCTTGGAAACGCCCGGTAAATACACGCTAGATTTAACCCCTAGTATTATTCAGTCTCATATCCATGATGATGAGTGTAGTCATGACGAGACAGCAAAAAAGATAAATTTAAATGTATTACCTTATAGAATTGAATTTCAATTTACTAAATCAAAATTTTCAGATCAAATCAAAGGAGAAACTGAAACAGACGGCATTACCTTTACAATCCCTATTTCAATTTTTTTGTATGGTATTAATAACATAAATTTTGACAATCTAAAATTGATTAGCTCTGGAGTAAATACTACAATTGTTGGTGAATTAGTTGATGCAGAAAAAAATTATACCTCTGGAAAAAATAATTTAATTTTTAAATTAAAAGGAAAAGCAACTTCCGAAACTTATATAATGTTTGACATCTTCAATGGTGATAAACTTATAAGTACATATTACTACCC
>JBKCEW010000096.1:0-7823 GCA_046304235.1 Crocinitomicaceae bacterium
ATATAATGAAAGACCAAAGGCGATTCCTAAGATTCGCTTGTTTGGCTTTTGTCGAATATAAGTTTTTAATTCAGGACCTAAGAATTTATCTCCTTTAATTTCAAATTTATTTTTACGTAATAAAACTTGATTTTGTTTAAGAGATTTATATTGACCACAAGAAGTAAAAATCAAAATTAATAAAAGCGAAAAATAATATGTAAGTTTGACCTTTAACAATGGTATTTGATTAGTAAACAAAAATAGCAAAATCCAATGATTTCAAAGAATCGAATTCGCTTTATTAAATCACTTGAACAAAAAAAAATCAGACAAAAAGAGCAATTATTTATTATAGAGGGTGAAAAAATGGTCCTTGAGGCTATACAATGGATTCCAAAACAAATCGTTTCCATGTATTACACTTCTGATTTTGAATTTAATAATAATGACTTATCATTTGAAATTGAGCAAATTAGTGAACAAGAACTAAAAATGATATCTTCACTAAAAACGCCAAACAAAACACTTGCTATTTGTAAATTTCTTCCGCTTAACCCATCTATTTCTACTTTTTCTATTGCACTAGATGGTATTCAAGACCCTGGAAATCTTGGAACGATTTTACGAATGGCGGATTGGTTTGGTATCTCTCATGTTTATTGCTCAAATGATACTGTAGATTGTTATAACTCAAAAGTATTACAAGCTACCATGGGAGCTATTTTCAGAGTGTCAGTTTCATATATTGATCTGCATGATTTTTTCAGTACAAATACAAAACCAATTTACGGCGCTTTATTAGAAGGTGAAAACCTTTTTAATACACAATTTGAAAATGAAGGAATTATATTTCTTGGCAATGAAGGAAATGGAATAAGAGAATCAAACAAAAAAAACATCACTTATCCTATTACAATTCCAAAATTTGGTGAGGCTGAATCGTTAAATGTTGCAACGGCTGGAGCAATTATTCTTGGGTCTCTATTCCGAGGTATTTAATTGCTTCATCCATACACTTCATTCCATCTATTGCTGCTGAAATAATACCACCTGCATATCCAGCACCTTCAGCACAAGGAAATAACCCTTTTACGTTTGGATGCATTAGATTCTCTCTATTTCTTGGGATTTGAACAGGCGAACTTGTCCTAGATTCTGGCGCATGTAACACAGCATCATTTGTCAAATATCCTGGCATTTTTCTACCAAATTCTATAAATGCTTTGCGTAATCTTTCTGAAACTAGTGATGGTAAAACAGAATCTAACTTAACACTAACTATTCCTGGCTGATACGAAGATCTAGGAAATGATATCGATTGCTTTCCTTCAACAAAATCTTTCATACATTGAGCCGGAACTCGTTGTGTTTTACCAGCTGCTTTCCAACATGCCTTTTCAATCGATTTTTGAAAATCTAAACAGACAAATGGATTGTTTTTCTCTTTAAAATCGTCTGGGGAAATACTTACAACTATTCCAGAATTTGAATATGGATTATTTCGCTTTGAAGGTGACCATCCATTTGTTACTACTTCTTCTTGTTCAGTTGCACAAGGAGCTATAATTCCACCAGGACACATACAAAAGGAATAGACTCCCCTACCATCAACTTGAGCAACAAGAGCATAAGATGACGGAGGGACAAAATCATCGTTCACACGACCGTGATATTGAATTTTGTCAATCAAATCCTGGGTATGTTCTATTCGTACGCCTAGTGCAAATGGTTTTGCTTCAACCTTTATTCCTCTTTTGTGTAATAAATAAAAAATATCTCTTGCTGAATGTCCTGTAGCAAGTACTAAACTCTGAACGTTGATTTTTTGCGAGTCGTTAATCGTAATTCCTTCTAATTTTCCATTCGAAACATGGATATCTGTCATTTTAGATTCAAAATGAACTTCACCTCCACATTCTATGATCGTATTTCGAATATTTTCAATTAGTTTGGGTAATTTATTCGTGCCAATATGTGGGTGTGCGTCAATTAGAATATCTTCATCAGCACCAAAAGCAACCAACCATTGCATTGCTTTTTCTACATCTCCACGTTTTTTGGATCGTGTATATAATTTACCATCCGAATAAGTCCCTGCTCCACCCTCACCAAAACAATAATTTGACTCTGGATTTACTATCTGATCTTTATTTAAAGCCGCTAAATCGCGTCTTCTAGCCCTCACTTCTTTACCTCTTTCAAAAATTACAGGTTTAATTCCTTGTTGTATTGCTTGAAGTGCAGCATAAAGCCCTGCTGGACCTGCTCCAATTATATGAACAACTTCTTTATCGTTTACATCCTGTTTTTCGTATAAAAAAATCGATTCGGAAACGGGTTCGTTATCTAAAAAAACTTCAAAAGTTCCATTAATTTTCAATTGTTTTTTACGTGCATCTAAAGATCTTTTCTTCCATTTAAAATGAAATGAATTAATCTCTTTTAAATTTAAAAATGAAGCTATTTCTTTTTTTAATTCAAGCTCATCTTTAGCTTGTTCAGGTGTAATTTGTATTTGAATCAATTGGCTCATAATCCTCCTTCAAAAGTAATGGTAAAAATCCATGCATTATTTCGTAAACTCTGTAATGGATTCGAAACTTCAGAATTATCTTGAATTAATACATTTTGAAATCCTTGTGAATATTTTATTTCCATTCCAAACTTAAAATATTCAGCAAAAAACTCAACACCTACACCTGTTTGTACCATCCAATATTTTTTTTGCAATTTAATAAAAGGATCAACAATATTTTGTGTTTTATCAGCAGAAGATTGTAAATCTATCGAGTATTGTCCACCACCTGTAAAATAGGAAGTAAAATTCCCATAACGTAATGTCCTTATTTGTAATAACATTGGAAAATCTACATTGGAGGAATTTATACGTTCTTCATTGAACACTTCTTTCCCATCCTTAACTTTGGGATTACTGTAATAATTTATAACTCTTTCTTGAAATGAAAATGTTGGGATAAATCTAAATCTTAATACTGGTGTCCCAAGTTTTATAGATGACAACATTCCGATTGTCATACCAGGTTGAGATTTTGATTGTATGGACCTATACCCATATAATTCATACGCGTTTAAAACAGGTACCATATTAAAACCAGCATTATTCATACCTAATTGAACTCCAAATTGCATTAACGCTTTATCAAATCGTTTATAATTTTCTAAACGTTGATGTTGTGACCATGATAAACAAGGTTTCAATACTATGAATAATAAAAGCGGTAAAAAACGCATACCTAAATTAACGGAGAAAATGATTATTTATTTCCTACCAGTGTAAATTGTTGCAATACCACCTGATACAGGAGTAAGTTTAACATCTTTATAGCCTAATTTCAATAAAATGTTCTCAAAATCTTTTCCTTCTGGAAATGCTGCGACTGATTCTGGTAAATAGGTATATGCTCTTGCATCTTTAGAAACTGTTTTACCAATAAAAGGTAAGATATGGTTTGAATACAAGCCAAACAACTGTTTAATTGGGAATTTCTTAGGTTTCGAAAACTCAAGAATGACTGCCATCCCTCCTGGTTTTATGACACGTAACATATCTGAAAGTCCCTTTTCTAGATTTTGAAAATTACGAACTCCAAAACCTACAGTAAGCGCATCAAAATAATTATCATCATAAGGTATAGCTTCAGAATCACCTAAACGCATTGAGATAATATGATCTACCCCCCTTTTTTTCATTTTTTGGCGACCCATATCCAACATTCCTTCAGATATATCTAAACCAACAATTTCAGTTGGTTTTAACACAAGACTTTCTAATGCAAAATCACCTGTACCTGTAGCCATATCTAAAACGCGAGTAGGATTGACCTGTTTCATCAATTTAACTGCTTTTTTACGCCACAATTTATCGATGCCTAAAGATAAAAAATGATTTAAAAAGTCATATTTTGCTGAAATATTGTTGAACATTTCGGCAACTTCTTCTTTTTTAGATTTTGCTGAATCTCCATATGGTTTTACGTTTTCTGCACTCATTGTCTTATTCTCCGATATTTTCTGTTTCTAACAATCTTATTTCGTGGGCAAGTTGTTCTTTTTCAATACTAACTACACCACTTTTTTCACAAACTAAACCTCCTGCTAGATTTGCAAAAGCAGCAACTTGATATAAAGGTAAACCGGCTGTCAAACACAGAGTTGCAACACTGATAACGGTATCACCGGCCCCGCTGACATCGGCAATATTTCGTATATGAGCTGGAATGTAATGTTTTTCTGTATTAGATTTAATAAAAACACCATGTTCTGACAAGGTAATGAATGTATTTTTATTTTCTAGTTTTGCTTCCAATTGAGCAACAGCATCTTCAAATGCATCCTTATCTTGAATGGAAAAAGATACGTTCAACCCTTCTTTTAGCTCTTTTAAATTTGGTTTGAATAAAGTAACTCCTTTGTATGCAAAGAAATTGTCTTTTTTAGGATCAACCGTAGTTGGAATATTTTTCTCTTGACATTTTTTCAAAATAGATGAAATCAAGGTTGGAGTTAATACTCCTTTATTATAATCTTCAAAAATAATAGCATCCACACCTGATTCAATTAAGGCTTCCATTTTAGATACCAATGCTTGTTCCTCTGTAGAAGATATATTATTTGTTTGTTCAGAATCAATACGTAATAACTGTTGATTATTTCCTATAACTCTTGTTTTTACCGTTGTTTTTCTATCCTGACTTTGAATTATACCATCAGCTGAAACACCTTCTTTTTCGAATAAATCGATTAGTTCACCTCCTTCTGTGTCATTTCCAACAACAGAGCAGATAACTGCTTGTGCACCTAAAGACACAATATTCAATGCTACATTCGCAGCACCACCTAAACGATTTTCTTTTTTTGATAAGCCAACTATAGGAACAGGCGCTTCAGGACTAATGCGAGTTACTCCTCCGATCAAGTAGGCATCAAGCATTACATCACCAACAATCGCAATTCGTTTATTTTTAAATTGTTCAAACAAGAAATTTGTTTCCATTTATTGCAATTTTGCTAATGCTTCTTTAACTCTTTCCATTGCTTTTGTTAGCGTTTCTTCAGATGCAGCGTATGAAATACGAATACACTCAGGTGCACCAAAAGCATCTCCACTAACCAAAGCAACCAAAGCCTCTGCTAATAAAAACAAACAAAGATCTTGAGCATTTGTTATCGTGTAATCTTTATATTTTTTTCCAAAAAAAGCAGAAATATCAGGAAAGATGTAAAAAGCACCTTCTGGAGTATTTGCTTTCACACCAGGCATTTCTTTTAACATACCTAAAACTAAATCACGTCTTTTTTTGAAAGCAACAATCATATCGGATAAAACCGCTGGATCAGCGTTCATTGCAGCTATAGTTGCTCTTTGAGCAATAGAACAAGTAGCAGATGTAAATTGTCCTTGTACTTTATTACAAGCATCCGCAATCATTTTTGAAGCACCAATATAACCTAATCGCCATCCTGTCATCGCCCAAGCTTTAGAAACACCATTAACAGTGATAACCTGGTCAAATATTTCTGGAAATTGCGCTAAACTTTGATGTTTACCTACAAAATTGATATGCTCATAGATTTCATCAGCGATTACGACTATAGATGGATTTTTCTTCAACACCTTTGCTAGTCCCTTTAATTCTTCATAACCATATAAAGAACCTGTTGGATTACAAGGAGATGAAAAAATCAACATTTTTGTTTTTGGTGTTATTGCCTTTTCAAATTGTTCTGCAGTAATTTTAAAATCAGTGTCAATACCAGCATGAACAATTACAGGAATTCCTTCAGCAACTTTCACGATTTCAATATATGAAACCCAATAAGGTGCAGGAATAATTACTTCATCTCCAGGATTAATACAACTTAATACCGCATTAGCTATTGATTGCTTTGCTCCTGTTGAAACAACGATTTGATCTTTAGAATAATTCAAGCCATTATCTCTTCTGAATTTCAAGGAAATACTTTCACGCAAATCATCATACCCTGCTACAGGCGTATACATTGTATAGTTTTGATCTAACGCTTCTTTCGCTGCATCTTTTATAAATTCAGGGGTAAAGAAATCAGGCTCACCCAAACTCAATGAAATTATATCTTTACCTGCTGCTTTTAACTCTCTGGAAATTCTAGACATAGCTATGGTAGCAGATTCTTCCATTGCTAACAAACGATCGGACAATTTAATCATATAATCCTTTAAAATGATGTTAATATGCAAACTTAAAAAATTTAAGCAAGTTATCCTTTTTTTAAAGCAGTTTTTACTCGATTGATTATGATAAAAAATGTCAATTTTTAACTTTGCACGAAAGATTTAATTATTTTCATCTTTTTTGAAAAGAAATCACATTTAATGAGGTACCTACTTACTCTATTTTCTTTCGTTTTAATATCCAATATTTGGTCACAGATAAACGTTCACGGTAAAATTCTTGATTCTGCTGCTGTAAAACCAATATCTGGCGCAATCATCATTGCATCAAAGATGAAAGATTCTCTCATTGTTCAATTTACACGTACCAACCGCAATGGTGAATTTCAATTATCAAATCTTCCAATCGATACATTTAAAATCACCGTTGGTCACCCAAAATTTGAAGATCAACAACTTTTTATTTTTGGAAATAAAGAAGATAAAAACATCACCCTTCCTACTTTAAAATTAGATCACATTGCCAAAGAATTAAAAGAAATCGTCATTTACGCAAACAAGAGTCCTATTTATTACACTGGAGACACCTTAGTTTTTGTAGCTGATTCATTTAAAGTTAGGGAAAATGCTGTTGCAGAAGATTTACTTCGAAAATTACCTGGTGTTTCGGTAGATGCGCGTGGAAAAGTGACGTTTCAAGGAAGAGATATTGACCAAATATATGTCGATGGGGATGAATTTTTCGGGAATGACCCAACAGTTGCTACCAAAAATCTAGGGGCAAAAGGAATTCAACATGTTCAGATTTACGAAAAAAAGAACAATACTGAAAACGGCGAAGAATCGAAACAAATTATGAATTTAACATTGAAAGAGGATGCTAAAAAAGGTTTTTTTGGGAAAATTGCATTAGCATCTGATGGAAATAAATTTTACGAAGGAGAAGTATTGTACAATCGCTATCAAAACAAGAAAAATTATTCCTTTTATCTCTTAAAAAATAACACCCCTCGATTGGGATTTAATTGGCAAGATCAAAATAAATATGGTCTAAATAATGATCTAAATAGTACCAGTAATGGATTTCCTGAGAACTTCACAACTGGAGCACGTTTCAAGAATTCATACGGGAAAAACAAAAAACATTTTTTTGAAATAAATTACCAATTCCGTGATTTAAAATCGCGTAATATTTCGACTAATAATACTCAGTTTTTGGTTGCTGATACAAGTTATTACAATAATAGCGAGCAAAACAACTTTACTCGTCAACAAAATCACACGTTAACTATTGAAAATAAATGGAAACTGGATTCATTAACAACCTTGGAACTAATACCGGAAATAAAATATTCTATTCAAAATTCAGATAAGAAAAGCACTTCCTCATTTATAAATAACAAACTAAACCCATTCAGAAACACCTCAAACAATGTAACTGATACAACTATAGAAGTGAATATAAAAAACACACTCAAATTAGAACGAAAATACATGAAACCAAAACGCGAAAGTTCTATTTCTAGTGATTTAACATATTCTGATAATCAAGACAATGGAACAATTAACTTTTTTAATCAAATTTCAAGTATTTTAAAACAAACCAATCAATTGAACGATATCAACCAAAAAACATTAAATCAAACACTTACATTATTCCATACGGAAC
>JBKCEW010000097.1:0-3379 GCA_046304235.1 Crocinitomicaceae bacterium
AGATGGTGGACGATAGATCCAAAATCACATGACCAAGCTTGGCAAAGTCCTTATGTAAGTATGGATAATAATCCAATTTGGTTAAATGATGAATTGGGTGATGTAGCTAATGGTGGAGGAGATAAAGGGAAACAACCAACTTATACTGTTCATAGCGGTGATAATTTAACTAAAATTGCTAAGAAATATAATACTACAGTGGAGCAAATCGTTAAGTGGAATAATATACCTGACCCAAATAAAATAAAAGTTGGTCAAGTGATTAAGGTTGGACCAAAACCAACTCAGAATAGTAAACCAAAACCAGTACCAAATAATTCAAAAAACATTCAAAAACCTAATTCTCAAACTCAAAAAACATCATATACTGGTACAGCATATGGTGTTGAAATGAGTGGTGTTTTGGGGGGTGGTATCGGTTTAGGAACTGGCGTAGTTGTTGATGCAAATGGGAGCTACAATTTTTACTTTACTTTTTCCGGTCATGTAGGACTAGGAGTAAGTATTGGATATAAAGAAGAAAAAATTTATGGTATTGAAGGGTTTAAGACTTCAGATTATGCAGGAACTTCAAACTCGCATAATGCTTCATTACTTTCCCTATCCTACTCTTGGGGTGGTACAACTGGTAAAAATACTGGTCTACAAAAAACTTATAAATACGGAAGAAATGGAAGTCGTCCTAATAAGTCTTATTCTGGGGGAAAAGATGCTCTCCCATTAAAAGGACTAGGATTAGGTTATTCGTTTAGTGAATCTAAAACATGGGTATGGTAATTGAAGTTAAACATATAAAAACATTATTTTATATTTTGGTTGGAATTTTTCTTTTGTTTGTATTGTTTATGGAAAACAAAACAAATAAAAATCCCGATAGTAATAGAACTGAATTAATAAATTTAGAATTTGAAGGTTTTGTCAAATCAAAATATAAAGATTGGGATGCACATAAATTTCCTGAGTTAATTTTAAATGACAATTCTTCAATATATATGTATGAAGAAATAATTAATAACATTCAAATAGGTGATTATATTTCAAAAAAAAGTGGTGTTTATGACTTATTAATTATAAGAAATAAAAATGATTCTGTTTATTATAATTTAAAAAAACTTTTTGAGATACATAATTACTAAAATCAAATAAATTTTAATTAATCGTAACAATTTTTTCAACCCCTACCTACAAAAACACGTAGGTAGGATTTCAACATATTTTTATATATTCGCATGCGTTCTTTTACATATTAAAAAACAAAAATACTTTTTTTAGTAGTTTTAAAATCAACATATTAAAAACTAAAAAGAGTGTTTTGTAGCATATAGGTACTCCTTCAATGGGGGAAGTGAGAAGGATGATGAAATTTCTGGATTAGGAAATATTTTAACGACTCATTTTAGAGAATTAGATGCAAGAATTGGTAGATGGTGGACTGTTGACCCGATGGCACACGAAAGAGTTGAATGGACACCATACAATTTCTGTAGAAATAGCCCGATAATAAATACGGATCCTACAGGGGCTTTAGATGACAATTATACAATACATGAAAATGGAAATATTGAAGTCCAAAAAACCGATGATAAAACTGATAACTTTAAATATGTTAACAATGAAAATGAAACTACTGATTTGGGAACATATAAGAAACAAGATAATGGATTAATCAAAGTTGAACAGAACAGCGATTACTTTATTAATAATTCAAGAGATGAAAAAAGTTATGTAGATCCCAAAGTATTTGCAGGGGTTTTAGGAGGAGCAAAAGAGTATAAAGATGAAACAGGATTGACAATGCAAATCAATCAATTAAACGATAAAAATGGAGGGCATAGCGGGCATACGGGTCAAGGTCAATTTGCTGATATTCGATATTCAAATAATAAAGGTGATGTAAAAGAACCTGTATGGACTAGTGGCGCAAACTACGACCCTGTAAATAGTCAAATATTAGTAAATAAATTTAATAAGTTTGGTTTTAATCGTTCGGACGGGTTGAGCATACTTACTGAAAATGCTGCGGGTAACGGACCAGCATTGTTAAACTCAAGATTTGTAGATGGGAAAAGTAAATTTCACCATAAACATCACATGCATCTACAAAGATTTGATTATTCTATAATAAAAGAAACAAAGTGATTTACTAAGAAAGTCAACGATAAATGAATTATTTTATATTCATGATTATTATTTTTAATTTATCTTTTTGTTTCTCACAAGAAACAAAAAAGGTAATAGTTAAAAAATGTATAGACCATAGTGAAATTTTATATGATACCATTACGCTAAATAAAAATAAAATTTATTTATATAAATCAACAGAAGCAATCTACAATACAGAATCTGACCTATCTGTACAGTTAGATTCTGTATATATTAAACAAGATAATGATTGTTATTATATTCAGCTAGATGATAATAACAATCTAATATTAAAAGATACTTTGAGTGAAAAAAGTGATGCTGACTATACTGACTATGAGTTAAAAGGGTATTATAAAGAATTAGGTTTATATGTATTTATGATAAAACATTTGGAAACTAGTGAATACATAATTGTAAATAAATCTAACGGACAAATTTATAAAACTTGGGGAATTCCAAAATTTTCAAACGATAAAATTCATTTTTTTTCGTTTGCTGACGCTCTAGGATATGATGTTATGCCTAATGGTTTACAATATTGTGAGTTAAATAAAAATAAGTTTACAGTAATATGGGAATATAATATTGAAAAATTTATACCTCAAGAGATTAAGGTACTATCAAAAAACAGATTATTAATAAAAGGATTGATCCCTTCGTATTTATCGAAGAGTAGCAAAGAGGAATATATTTATATAAAAATGGATTACAAATAATCCCGTAATTTGGTCATGTTTTCAAACGTTTCTTTTAAAATCTTTAACCGTCCAAGTTTTTAACCTGGGCGGTTTTTTGCTTTAGAGCGTTTTTATTCAGATGAGAAAAAAACTAAGGAAATATCTGACAATATACAAACAAACGAGTCTAAATAGTTGGATTTTCCTAATTAAATTTTATATAACATAATTCAGTTATACCCCTACCTACAAAAAAACGTATGTAGGAGGTAAAAGTATTATAATTATCAATTCTCATTCTTTTCACAAAACCTCATAAAGTGAAAACAAGTATATATTACCTATAAAAACGAGTACCTCTTTTTTATGTTATTGCAAAACCTCTCTATACCTTTGATAAAATTATTTATCAAAAAAATCTCATATTAAACAAAATAAATTTTAGTGTTTCAATTTAATATAATTGTTTAAAAAACAAAAACACGTACTTCTACCTGCAAAAAACAGTAGGTAGGAGTTTAACATATATTTATATATTCGTACACGTTCTTTTACAT
>JBKCEW010000098.1:0-6067 GCA_046304235.1 Crocinitomicaceae bacterium
AAATTGTCTCAGGAAAAATAGTTAATTCTAAAAAAGCAATTTCCAAATCTTTTAATTCACTCAATTCACCAATTGTGACATCGATGTTTAGTAATGGATTAAAACTTAAATTAAGATAATCAAGTAATTTTAACTGTCTAATCTCAGGTGTAAGTTCCTTAATTCCATTCTCTTGGATATCTAATCTCACTAAGGTTTTAATCAAACCCAGTTCATTTGGAAATAGAATAATTTTATTTCTAGCTAAATTCAACGTTTTTAAACTTGATAACAAACTGAGTTCTTTTGGAAAAAAAGTAAATTTATTTATATTTAATATCAAACCTTCAAGCTTTTTTAATCCAATTAACGATGAAGGTAGAGTAGACAAACGATTGTTACCTAACTCTAACCAAAACAAATTACTTAAATTCCCAATGTTATCTGGTAATTTAACTATCTTATTGATAGACAAATCAAGTTCTCGTAAACTTGACATGTAACATATTGAGTTTGGTAAATACACCAAATTATTATGACTCAAATTTAATGTTTTTAACTTTGTTAAATTACCAATAGACTCAGGTAATCTACTAATATTATTATAATTAGCATGAAAAAATGTAAGATTTGTAAGTTTACCTATCGCTTCAGGTAAACTCGAGATCTTATTTTGAGCTATGTTTAGTTCTTCTAAATTGGTTAAACGACCTATGTCATCAGGTATTTTTTTGATTCTTGAATAACTTAAATCTAATTTATATACATCCAATGGGTGTTTAAGTGCTTCTTTCAGCGAAGTGTATACTTTATTCTTTTGCGCATTTAAAAACAAACATTGTAAGCAAAATAATATGAAAATATAATTTCTCATAAAATGAATTTACAATAAAATTACGTATTTAAACATATAATTCAAAGTTAATCTATTCCGTACCCTTTTACTAAACCTTTTTCAATTTTGGGTACAAAGAATAGAAGAATCAAACCTATACAAAAGAAAACTCCTACAGAAACTACTGAAAAACGTAATGAATGTGTATAATGCTCAACAATACCAAAGAAAAAGGTTCCAAGTACAATTCCAATTTTTTCAGTAGCATCATAAAAAGAAAAGTAACTAGCATGGCTACGAGTTTCAGGTAAAAATTTAGAATAAGTAGAACGGGCGATTGCCTGAATACCTCCCATTACCAAACCAACCGCTGATGCAAGAATGTAAAATTCTACTGGTGTAGTAATATAAAAAGCAGCATAGCAAATTCCTATCCAAATAATTACAGTAGCTGTTAATGTTTTAATATTTCCAATTTTAGAAGAAAGTTTAGACATAATATATGCGCCCACTGCTCCCAATATTTGTATCAATAATATAGCAATAATTAATCCTGAACTTTCATTTTCATTGGGCCATTCAATTTCTTTTTTAGCAAATATGGTAGCCATTAACATTACTGTTTGAACTCCTGTATTAAAAAAAAAGAAAGCAACTAAATATCTTTTCAAACGATGGGTTTGCTTGAATTCTTTAAATACAAAACTAAGTTCTCTAAATCCTCTCCAAATTCCTGTTTTCGGTTTACGGCCATATACATTATTCGGTAATACTCGATATGTTAATTGACTAAAACCAATCCACCATAATCCAACAAATACGAAACACCAATGAACTGGATAGTTAAAAACTTGTATCCATATTAAACATATAATTAGTAATAACATAGACCCAATATAACCCATACTAAACCCTTTAGCAGAAATTTTATCATGGTCTTCAGGTTCAGCTATTTCTGGGAGAAATGAATTGTAAAATACTAAACTATTCCAAAATCCAATACTCGCTAAAAACAAGGAAAACATACCAAATTCAATATGGGCAGGATTAAACCAATACAGAGAAATGCACGATATTGCACCGAAATAACAAAAAAACTTTAAAAATTTCTTTTTACTTCCTGTATAGTCCGCTATTCCTGAAAGCATCGGTGATAAGAAAGAAACCACTAAAAATGATGCAGACAACACAAAAGACATTAAAACTGAATTTGATAATTTCGCACCAAAGAAATCAACCATCACCTCTACGTTATCTGGTAATTTCATTTCTTTAACTTCCGAAATATCTTTTTTAAAGTATTGAGCTTTAAAATAATTCGTCGTAACTGTATCGTAGAAAATCGGAAAAATCGCAGATGAAATAACTAGATTATAGACTGAATTAGCCCAATCATAAAACACCCAACCCTTTATTATTTTTTTATCGCCCTTTTGTATTGCTGATGAAGCCATACCTAATGTTTTGATACGTAATCTTCTAAATAAGTAAATCCTGGCATTAATTCACCCTCTAAATTGGTTTCACTACCTCTTTCAATGACTCTATCAGGATCACCGTTAAAAAAATGAGGTAATACAAACTGTATAAAATCGTTACCAAAATCCTCGGAAGCATCCTTCGGTAATTCACAAGGTAAATTATCTACGGCCATTACTGCTATAGCATTTTTTTCCATGAAATCAACTTCTGATTGAGTCTCTGGACTATAACCATAAATCGGATCTTTTATAGTACTTGGTCTTAAAGTAGTTGCAATAGGTCCTGCAATATCACAAGAAATATCTGCCACAACACTTAAACGAACATTTTCTTTTAATAAATCATCATTTTCTATAATATTTGGAGACTTGTTAGACCAAAAATGACATGCAATATACATATCTGACTGATCTACAAATGATGGAAAAACAGATTTATACTGTTCAGGATTTGTATAAAAAGCTTTTTTATCAAATTCTTGTCCATCCTTACGAGCAAAGTAATCCCCTACCTCTAAATGTGTAAAAACCGCTTGATTAAATTCATTCCCAAACTCTTCAGGCGCAACTTCCATTATAGGTAATAAATGAAGAATCTCTCTAGCTCCAAATCCTACTCTACCAAAACCTGTTACAACCACTTTTGTATTTGCAGGAAGAACTACTTTTTTTAATTCTTCTTCTAATTCAACTCTATCGTGACACTCTGATGCTTTTTTAATTGAATATAATTGATGCTTTAAACCAAAGGCTCTGAATCCATTATAACAACCAACTATTCCAGCATATCGACCAAAACCAATTAATCGTTTACCCACTTTGTTTTTAAGAACTTCATAATCAATTAATTGAATTTTTTTATCTAAAATTTCTTGAAGTAATCTTCTATTATAAACCTGTTTTTTAATTGTGTGAGAGAAAAACATAAACTTTTTATGAGGTATCAACGCATCTACAGGCACTTCTTTTACCCCCATAATTAAGTCGCAATCAGACAAATCCTCTTGTACTGTTATTCCTTTTTCAATATATTGATTATCATCAAAACATCTAATTGGACTTGGTTGAATAACGAAATCAACCTGTGGATAATTTTCTTTTATTTCAACACATTGATGAGGAGCCAATGGCACTCTAAAATCTGGTGGAACCTTTCCCTCTCTAATAATTCCTATCTTTAATCTTTCCATAATTTTTTATTTTGAACCAATAGGGTATGGTAATAAATAGTTATCAATAAATTCACGAATACACCCCTGCCCTCCTTTGGTTGATAAAATCAAATTAACATGTTGTTTAACAACTTGAACTGCATCTGAAGGACAAGCAGAAAAACCTGCCTTCTTCATAATTGGTAAGTCATTTACATCGTCACCAATGATTGCAACTTCATGCATATCAATCCCTAATTCTTCTAACCATGTTTCTAGAACTGACATTTTCGCATCTCGACCTACATAACAACGATTAATCCCTAACATTTCAGTACGATTACGAACAGCATTTCCTTTAAACGCAGATGAAATAATTCCTACTTCAACTAATTTGTTTTTAGTTAATTCAAGAATTCCCATTCCATCTTTAGTATTAAACTTTTTGAATTGATCATCATTTTCAGTGAAATACATACCTCCATCAGTCATAACTCCATCTACATCTAAAATAAGCAGTTTTATTGGTGCTAATTTTTCTGTATGAAATTCAGATTTAAACATCGGTTTAAACAATAATGCCTCTAAATCTAGTTCGTACTCCTCACAAATGGCTTCTAATTCAATAAGTGGTATTTCAGTGATGCTATCAACTTGAAAATCTGTCAGAAACATTTCGTAATCTAAACCAAATTTAGTACATAAACCACGTATATTTTGCTCTAAAAAAACCATATTATATAATATTGTAACCTACGCTTGTAGCAACAGGTCTTAAACTTGAAATCAATTCTTCAAATTGCTTATGATTAAGTTGTTGTGAGGCATCTGATTTTGCAACACTTGGATCTGGATGAGTTTCAACAAGTAATCCATCAATTCCCATAGCTACACAGGCTCTTGCTAAATCTGCTACACCATAAGTATATCCCATAGCATGACTTGGGTCTAATATAACTGGTAAATTAGTATGCTCTTTCAACCATGCTACACCACATAAATCTAATGTAAAACGTGTTCCCGTTTCAAAAGTACGAATACCTCTCTCACATAGAATCACATTCGGATTTCCTCCAGCTAATACGAATTCTGCTGCTTGAACAAACTCTTGCAACGTTGTTCCAAACCCTCGTTTTATTAAAACAGGTTTTTGAGTTTTAGCACATGCTCTTAAAATTCCTTGATCGTACATTGCTTTTGCGCCTACTTGAATCACATCAGAATATTCAATAATCTCTTGAATATGTGTTGCGTCTCGTGCTTCAGTAATTACAGTTAAACCAAACTGCTCTCGCATTTTAGCAAGTAATTTTAAACCATCTAACCCCATTCCTTGAAAACTGTATGGACTTGTTCGCGGTTTGTAACACCCTCCTCGCAATACTTTTAAACCTAAACCTTGAATAAATTTTGCTGAAGTTGTTATTTGTTCTTCACTTTCAACCGAACAAGGTCCACCAATAATTACAGTGTTTTTTGTATTCCCACCTATAATTACATTTCCGATTTTAACCTCTCTTTTACCAGTTAAAAACTTACTTGATGCGAGTTGTAAATCGTTTGCAAAAACCCAATGATTTTCAGATAAATCTATTAGATTAACTGGAACTTCTTTTACACCAGAACCAGTAATTAAATATGATTTTTCATTGTATATAATATGAAATGCTTTAGATTCGATTGCTAATTTTTCAGCAACTTCAATATTAATTGTTGATTTTAATTCTATGATCATAATTCTCCACGTATAAGGTTAACAAAAGTAACAATTCCAACGGCATTATTTTCATCATCCCATACAGGCAAATAGGTAATTGGAAAGGACTTTGATTTTATCAATTGAAGCATTTGGTTAACAGTTGTATTCTGATTTAAGCCAACTGAATTTGAATTTATTAAACTTGAAAGATTAATATTCGGAAGATTATCAAATTCCTCAATAAGAGTCTTTCTAACATCTGCATTTGAAATCAACCCTTTATATTTACCCTCATTATCAGTTACAAGACAAAATCCAAGTTTACCATTTTCTATACACTCCAAGACTAATTTTAAAGAAATATTATTTTCATTTAAAACCGGACTTTCAGCGATCGGTATCATGAAATCTTTAATTTGAAAATGTGATTCAAGATTTCGTTTGGTTAAATTCATAAGCGCCTGACCAATACTAGGTTCGTTAAACAAATAAGAACCTGACACAGAACTGCTAACTCCCATAGTTCTCAAAATAAAAGAAACCTCTCCATTTACACCTCCGTCAACGTGAATTGATTTTGAAGGATATTTCTTTTGGAAATCTCTTATTTTCTTGAAATTAATTGGGTCAAATTTACCTCCACTTTGCCCAGGGATTGTGGCCATAATTAATATAAAATCAAACGAATTATATTCATCAAAAACAGCAATATCTGTTGGAGTTACTATTGCTAATCCTTTTTTACTTGTAATCGTTTTAGGTAATTCAATTGATTCTCTTAAATCTTCAACTTGAAATGTAACATATTCAACCGGATACTTTTCCAATAACGTATAGTATTTTGAAGGTGTGTCCGTAATTATATGTAAATCAACCGGTAAATCACACCATTGTCTTATTAAAGATATGTCATCAAATACTG
>JBKCEW010000099.1:0-23529 GCA_046304235.1 Crocinitomicaceae bacterium
CTTATAAATTGATTGAGGTGTCAAACCTAAATGCCCCATTACAGGAATACCGGCAGTTAAAATTCGTTTGATAGAATCTATAATTTCCTCACCTCCCTCAAGTTTAACTGCGTGTCCACCCGTTTCTTTCATGATGCGAATTGCATTTGACAAAGCTTCTTTCGAGTTCCCTTGATACGAACCAAAAGGCATATCAACAACAACCAATGCTCTCTCGACAGCACGAACAACAGAAGATGCATGGTATATCATTTGATCTAATGTAATCGGCAAGGTAGTCTCATGTCCCGCCATGACATTTGAGGCAGAATCACCTACTAAAATTACATCAATTCCTGAAGCATCGATAATACGAGCCATGGAATAGTCATATCCAGTAAGCATTGAAATTTTTTCGCCTCTGTTCTTCATTTCTTGAAGAACATGCGTTGTTACCTTTTTTACATCTTTATGAACAGACATAGTAAATCAATTAATCAGTATGTAAAAATAATCAATAATCTATAGGAACAAAATTCTGAAACCTTTTTGAAATTAAATGCGTACTAATATCTAGGAAGAGTGGTGTCTATCAAACGAGCATACGCATCAATTCCCCCTTGAACAGAAACAACATTTAAGGTCGGGAATTGTGCTTTTAAAAAGCGTAACGCATGCATACTCCTAACTCCATGATGGCACAATAAAACTAATGTTTTATCTTGTTCAAAATCGGATAATCTTTCCGGAATTGAATTCAATGAATAGTTCAAACCACCAATATTACAAATTTGATATTCAAATTCTTCACGCACATCAATTAAAGTGAAATCTAATTCTTTATCTACAAGTTCTTTTAATTCAAAAACATCAATCTCTTCTTTATCATTTTCAATCTGACATGGTTGAACCTCATCTATTTGAAAATCTTTTATTTGTAAATTTTCTTGATTTGTTCTAAACTTTAATACATGTTGGTTCAATGTGAGTGTGTCCAACACCCAAAGTTTACCTTTTAAAAGTTCTCCAAATCCAACTATTAGTTTTACTACTTCATGCGCCTGAACAGTTCCAATTAACCCTGGTAAAGTTCCAATTACACCGATGGTATTACAGTCAGGTGAATCAGTTGGAATATCAGGAAAAAGACAACGATAAGTTGGACCAACCTCTCCATCAAAAACACTCACTTGTCCTTCAAATTTTAAAATCGAACCAAAAACCCATTTCTTTTTTAGTATAACACAAGCATCATTGACCAAATAACGCGTAGCAAAATTATCACATCCATCAACGACAATATCATACTTCTCGATGGTTTCTAACGCATTATGTTTATCTAATGAATAAGGAAACGTTTCTATGTTTGTCTCTGAATTTTGAGAAAGCAACCTTCTTTTGGCAGCATCTACCTTAAGTTGTCCAACTTCATTTTCGGTATATAAAATTTGTCGTTGTAAATTAGAAACCGAAACGGTATCACCATCTACAATCCCTAAAGTCCCAACTCCAACCGCATTCAAATATTGTAAAATCGGACAACCCAAACCACCTGCACCGATTACTAATACACGCGCATTTTTAAGTTTTTCTTGTCCTGAGACTCCAATTTCAGGAAGGATGGTTTGACGGTTATATCTAAAAGGTTCAGACATTCTATTTCTGATTTTTAATTTTTTGTAATTCTTGAATATCTAACAAATCTTTTGGACGTCCTGATTTAATTTTACTTATGATTAAATCTTCATAGTTTAACACTCTCCACTTATATATATCTTCATCATTTATAGTCATAAATTCAGACTCATTAAATGCCTCATCAAAATTCTTATTAATAGAAAAACAGGTGATTAACTCAATAAAAATTGATAATGGAGAAAATTTTAGTGATATATTTTGTTCTTGCTTTTTTACAGACTCTGGAAAATCATCAATTTTATATCCCATTTCTTTTAAAACCAAAACTAATCTAGCTAAATTTTCTTCTGAAGTATCAATCCAAAAATCTACATCAGCGGAATGTCTTTGGTATCCATGAAAATTTACAGCACCACCGCCCACCATAAGCATTCTCACTTCATATTGATTTGAAAGTTTCAAAAACAATAATGCCTCTTTATCCCAAATATCATTTATCATTATTAGTGAAATCAATTACAAAATTATTTTTAAAATCATAAACTCGTTTTGTTGACATTTGATTGAATATCTTACTCAATTTCAGAAATAATATAAACCGTTCGCTTTTAGAAAGCTTCAAAAATGCTGCTTCTTGTTCTTTTTTTGATTCTTCTTTTGTTGTGAATTTTATTTCCATATTCAAAATTAACTGATTTTCAAATCTTCAAATTAGAACCTATCCCAATCTTTCCAAACAGCTTCGTAACCATGATTACGGATTAACTGAGCAATTGTTGCTGTATCTCGTTCGTCTGAAATCTCAAATTGTTCTAAGGATTGTGGTTCTACCACATATCCCCCCGGGTTCGTTTTTGAACCTGCACTCATACTTGTTACCCCAAGTGGTATAACGTGATTACGGAATTTTTCAGATTCTCTGGTAGATATAGACAATTCAACGTCTTCGTTAAACAAACGGTAAGCACACAATAACTGAACAAGTTGTTTGTCAGTCACAATTACTTTAGGCTCAATAATTCCTTCAGCAGGACGCATTCGAGGGAAAGAAATCGAATATTTAGTTTGCCAATAATTTCGTTGTAAATAATCTAAATGTAAGGCACAAAAGAACGAATCTACACGCCAATCTTCCAACCCTAGTAGAATCCCAAGTCCAATTTTATGTATTCCTGCCTTTCCTATTCGATCAGGAGTTTCTAAACGGTACCCAAAATTTGATTTTTTTCCTTTAGGATGGTATTGTTTGTACACCTCTTCGTGATACGTTTCTTGATACACCAATACGGAATAAACCCCAGCTTCGTGCAACATTGAGTACTCGTCTTGTTCTAACGGTTGAACTTCAATGGAAATATTCGCAAACTTACTTCGAATTAATTCAACTGCATTTTTGATGTATTCTGCATGTACGGTATGATTTGCTTCTCCCGTAACCAACAAAATATGATTATACCCTTCTGATTTTAAATGTGCTACTTCTTGAAGAATCTCTTCATCTGATAACGTTTTTCTTCTGACTTTATTGTCAAAACTAAAACCACAATAGGTACAGATGTTATTACATTCATTACTCAAATACATTGGGGCATACAATTGAATCGTCTTCCCAAAACGTTTCTGAGTCAGTTGATTACTTAATTGAGCCATTTGTTCCAAATAAGGTTCAGCAGCAGGAGAAATGAGCGCTTTAAAATCCTCCAACGTTCGTTTTGAACTCTTCAAAGCCCATTCAACATCTTTTGCTGTTTTAGCATAGATAGAAGCCTTTTGTGTCTCCCAATCGGTTGCATGAAATACCTTTTCGAAACTCATACTCTTTAGATTAATCCATTAAAAAACTTGTGAGAGGGCTTGATGCCGAAGCACTTTGTGCGATTCTACCTAATCCGGCTTCATACGCTAATCTTCCTGCTTCTACCCCTAACTTAAATGCCAAGGCCATTTCTGCTGGATTTTTAGCAACTGCAATGGCTGTATTTACCAAAACAGCATCTGCACCTAATTCCATAGCTTTAGCCGCATCTGAAGGAGCGCCTATTCCTGCATCAACAATCACAGGTACATTACTTTGTTCGATGATAATTTCTAAAAAGTCCATCGTTCTCAATCCTTTGTTTGTACCAATCGGAGCTCCCAAAGGCATTACAGCAGCTGTTCCTGCATTCTCCAACAACTTACACAACACTGGATCAGCGTGAATATAAGGCAATACAATAAAACCTAATTTTGCCAATTCTTCCGTCGCTTTTAACGTTTCAATAGGGTCTGGTAATAAATATTTTGGATCTGGGTGAATTTCTAATTTTAACCAATTCGTTTCCATTGCTTCACGAGCTAATTGCGCAGCGAAAATCGCCTCTTTAGCATTTCTTGCCCCTGAAGTGTTCGGTAGTAAATTGATATTCGGATGATTTAAATGTGCTAACAAATCATCTGTTTCTGTTTCTAAATCAACACGTTTTAGGGCAACAGTGACCAATTCACATTGAGAAGCCAATACTGCCTCTTCCATTTGTTCTGACGAACCGAATTTTCCAGTCCCCAAAAACAATCTTGAATTAAATTCTTTATCTGCTATTTTTAATTTTTGTATCATGTTCATTTTTAATTTTGAGCAGGTTGTAAATTTAACTCCTCTACTCTTTTGATTAAAGTTTCACTTGTGTTATTCGTAATCAACCCTGAAACTGCAATTCCATATATACCAACTTCTAAAATTGAATCTATATCCTCCTCCAAAATTCCTCCTATAGCTAAAATAGGTATCTGAATACCTTCTTTTGAAAGTTTTGTAATAATCTCTTTATATCCTTCTAATCCAACGATTGGACTTAATTTTTCTTTTGTAGTTGTAAATTTAAATGGACCCAAACCGACGTACGTACACTTTTCATGATAGCGTTGAACAACATCATCGTATGTATTTGCTGTCCCACCGATTATTTTCTTGTCACCTAATAATTCTCTTGCTTCTTGAATGGATGTGTCAGTCAAACCAAGATGAACACCGTCCGCATCGATTTTTTTTCCTAGTTCAACGTTATCGTTAATGATAAAAAGTGCTTCGTATTTTTCACATAATTCTTTTGCTGATATCGCTGTTTGTTCTAAAATTTCAGGTGTTGCTTTTTTAAAACGCAATTGTACCCAGCGACAACCAACTTCTAACGCTTTTTGAATGTTCGTTAATTGCTCTTCCTGTGTGTCACCTTGTGATATATATTGTAGTTTATACATAATATGCTAATAATGAATTATTAATTGAAAGTTGTTTTTCAATGAAACGTTTTGCTTTTTCACATGCTACATCTATTGAAAATCCTAATGCCACGTTACTCGCTATGGCACTTGATAACATACATCCTGAACCATGTTTTGGAAAAACTTGTGTATTCGCAGGAAGAAAATCAATTTCTATTCCATTGTAAAATAGCGTATCAACTCCTATTTTATCCGTTCTATGACCTCCTTTTAATAAAATAGTTGTGTGTAAAGAAAGTTCTTTTGCTCCTTGATATACATCACCATTTCCCGTTAATTTGTGAACCTCATTCGCATTTGGCGTAATCAAATCAATAGATTTCAATAAGGTCATCAATTTTTCTTGATTAATTTCATTAACAAAATCAAAACCACTACTCGCAGACAAAACCGTATCCCAAACAATAAAAACAGTTGGTTGGTGTTCTTTCACTTTATTGACGATTGTTTGTAATCTTTCAAAAGATTCTATAATCCCGATCTTTACGGCACCAAATTGATATCTAGTAAACAAAGTGTCTAATTGTTTAACAATTTGTTTTTCCTCTATCCATCCAACTGAAACAAAAGTATCTTCTGTTTGAATTGTATTTGCCGTTAACACCCCCATTCCCATACATTGATTGAATTCAGCTGTTTTGATATCAGCCAAGACACCGGCACCACCACAAGGATCGTAACCTGCTATTGTAAGTATGTGGGGTCTTTTGTTCATTTTTTCACCTCCCTAAATCCCTCCTCAAGGAGGGATACTAATTTATTTACAATTAATGTTGGGTTTTCTTGTTTCCAAACACCTCCTAAAAAGGCTACTCCATCAAATCCTAAATTCAAAGCATTATGATAATTCTCAACTGTTATTCCACCTAATGCAATTAATTTGATATCTTTTCTAACATCATTTAAATCAAAAGAAACCGCTTTATGATTCTGTTTCGTTATACTATCAAAAACAGGACTTAAAAAAGCATATTCAAATACTGAATTTAACTTTTGGAAATCTTCCACTGAATGAACTGAAGTTGATAAAATAAATCCAATAACATGTAATTTTTCTAGTTTTTCGTCACCAATTTCAATTCGATCATTTTCAGAAAAATGCAAACGATTTACTCCAAATTCAGATGCCAAAAAATGATGGTGATTTAATACAATTTGTTTTCGTTCTTCTTCAGTAAAAGAGTTTAAAAACTGAACCACTTCATCTTCTGTCGATTCATATCTTCTTAAATGAAAAAAATGAGCTTCATGATCTATAAAAGTTTTTATGGTTCTAACTTCATCTGAAGTTTTGTTATCTGCGGAAATTAGTATTTTCATTAATTTTCAAATAATTCATATTGCAAAAAGCGTTCATAAACTATTTTTTTATGTCTATAAAACCTAATTTTCTGTAAATAAACTTTTGGCCCTTCTGGTATTGTATAAAGCAAATTTTCATTTATTATTTCTTGTGACTTAATATATAAATCTGGATGATACATATATTTAACAACTAGAGAATCATTATGAGGATCCTCTACAACAACATTTCTTACCAATTGATTATTTTTATTTTCTCTTAATTCAGAATAAAAATGAAAATCGGTAAATACTTTATTGGTTGAACTATTTGGAATTATCGATTGACTAGTTACAGAATCAACATAACCTAAAAAAGAGCCATTAAATGCATACTTAAATAATATTGTATTCCAACGTATTAATCTACCGCATGTGTCAAAAGCTAATGTATTCATTTTAATTGTATCCAACTGTTTCCCATGATGATGAACACTAAACTCTCTGATATGTCTAAACTTCATCGTTTTATTCATAAAAGAAGACCAATACCAATTGAAAACAGTGTTTTTGTTGATTACATTTGTATCATTACGTAATAAATCCTTGAAATCAATTTGTTGAGCAGCACTGATCTGAACAAATAAAAGAAAAGTAATAAAAGTAATTTTTTGCATTGAATTGAATTGAAAAGCATAAATGAGACCACAAAATTGCAGTCTCATTTATTTTTAAGAATATATTTCGCTTCCTTTTTGCTTGAACTCTTCTGATTTTTCAAACATCCCATTATCAGCTGCTTCACGGATATCTTGCGTGATTTTCATCGAGCAAAATTTCGGTCCACACATGGAACAGAAATGTGCCACTTTTGCACCTTCAGCAGGTAAAGTTTCATCATGAAATTCTCTTGCAGTATCTGGATCTAAAGACAAGTTAAACTGGTCTTCCCATCGGAATTCAAAACGTGCTTTACTTAAAGCGTTATCTCGGTATTGTGCTCCTGGGTGACCCTTTGCTAAATCCGCAGCGTGAGCAGCAAGTTTATAAGTTATCACACCATCTTTCACATCTTTACGATTTGGTAATCCTAAATGCTCTTTTGGTGTAACATAACATAACATTGCAGTCCCAAACCAACCAATCATAGCTGCACCAATTGCAGAAGTAATATGGTCATAACCAGGTGCGATATCTGTAGTCAATGGACCTAATGTATAAAAAGGTGCTTCGTGACACTCTTTTAATTGTTTATCCATATTTTCTTTAATCAAATGCATCGGTACGTGTCCAGGACCTTCAATCATCACCTGAACATCGTGTTTCCAAGCAATTTTAGTCAATTCACCTAAGGTTTCTAATTCACCAAATTGTGCAGCATCGTTCGCATCTGCTAAAGAACCTGGACGTAAACCATCCCCTAAAGAGAAAGCCACATCGTACGCTTTCATAATTTCACAAATCTCCTCAAAATGAGTGTATAAGAAATTTTCTTTATGGTGAGACAAACACCATTTAGCCATGATAGAACCACCACGAGAAACGATTCCTGTCATACGTTTTGCAGTCAAAGGAATGTATCTTAACAATACACCAGCGTGAATCGTGAAGTAAGAAACTCCTTGTTCTGCTTGTTCAATTAAAGTATCTCTGAAAATTTCCCATGTTAAATCTTCAGCTTTCCCATTTACTTTTTCAAGAGCTTGGTAAATAGGAACTGTACCAATCGGAACTGGTGAGTTACGAATGATCCACTCTCTAGTTTCGTGGATATTTTTACCTGTAGATAAATCCATGATTGTATCAGCACCCCAACGACATGACCATACCGCTTTTTCAACTTCTTCCTCAATACTTGAGGTTACGGCAGAATTTCCAATATTTGCATTGATTTTCACCAAGAAGTTACGACCAATGATCATCGGTTCGCTTTCAGGGTGATTAATATTATTTGGAATTATTGCTCTACCAGCTGCGATTTCGTCTCTTACAAACTCTGGTGTAATCCAATTAGTAGGTGTATTTGCTCCAAAGCTATTTCCCGGATGTTGCGCACACATTGTTTCAAATTGGTCACCCAATTGTTCTTTTAATGCTTCAATACGTTGATTTTCTCGAATTGCTACATATTCCATTTCAGGAGTAATGATTCCTTTTTTCGCGTAATACATTTGAGAAACATTCATTCCCGATTTCGCTTTCAACGGTTTTGAAATGTGCTCAAAACGTAAGTGATCCAACGAAGTATCGTTAATTCTTTCTTTTCCATAATCAGAAGAAATTTGATCTAATGTTTCAACATCATTTCGATCTAAAATCCATTGTTCACGTATACGTGGCAATCCTTTTTTAACATCAACTTGATGATTTTCATCAGTATATGGACCTCCTGTATCATAAACTGTTACAGGTGGGTTTTCAACCATTTTACCATTGTATAATTTCGTTGGAGAAACATTAATTTCTCTCATTCCAACTTGGATATTGTGTAATATCCCTGGTACATATACTTTTTTAGAACCTGAAATTGGCCCTGTGGTAATGCTACCTTGTTCTGGTGTTTTATCCGCTTTACTCATAGTTTATCCCCCTTGGGTGGCTTTAATGATTAATACTTGATCGTTTTGATTTAAAATTGTTTTTTCCCATTCATTCTTTGGAATCACTTCTTCATTGATAGCGACTGCCAATCCTTTGGAATTCTCTCCAACTTGAGAATTAACAATAGCCAGTAACGAAGTTTGTTCTTCAGTTTGTATGTGTTGATTATTTACAAAGATTTCCATCCTAATTTATTTACAGCACTTTAGGAGGATACAGAAAATTAAACGTACTGCTTCCATTCACTTTTTCCTACGACAGTATAAACTGTTTCAGGTTCAAAGGGTATAATCTCAGTCCGAATCATTATCAGGACACCCCTAAAGTCGATGTGAAATTACGAAAATTATTTATTGATAAAAAATAAATTATACTTGATTATTTTTTCCATAATAAACTACCATCTCCATAACTTAAAAAGCGGAAATTGTGATTCAGGGCGTATTCGTAGATACCCCTCCACGAATCACCCACCAAAGCACTAATCAACAACAACAAAGTACTTTCTGGTTGATGGAAATTGGTTACTAAAGCATTGATAATATTATATTTATAACCAGGCGCGATAATGATTTGTGTTCGTGAAATAAAACGGGGTTGATTTTCCTTTTGTAAAAAATCGATTAAGGCTTGGTATGCTTCTTTTGGAGTACAAAGTTCTTTAGTCTCATATGGCTCCCATTGTTGCACCTCTAATTCTTTGACTTTTAGTTCAGGATTGAAAAATAATTTTCGTCCTATCCAATATAAACTTTCCACTGTACGAGTAGAGGTTGTTCCAACAGTAACTATTGTTTTATCTCCTAAGGAATCACAAATTGACTGAATGGTATTTATGTCAACATCTAAATATTCACCGTGCATTTCGTGTCCACCGATTTCTTCACTTTTTACAGGTTTGAATGTTCCTGCTCCCACATGAAGTGTTACATATTCATTTTTAACCCCTTTATTTTCAAGATTTCGAATTATTTTTTCTGTAAAATGTAAACCTGCAGTTGGAGCAGCAACAGAACCTGATTCTTTAGCAAAAGTCGTTTGATATCGCTCTACATCAGACGTTTCTGTTTCTCTATTTAAATAGGGTGGTAAAGGAATACTCCCAAAAGCATGCAATATTTCTGCGAAAACAATTTCAGTTGGTGACCAAGACAAGGTTACATGAAAAAAGTCATTTACACGTTCTTTATTAGATAAAGTAAGTTCAATTTGCTGTCCATTCCAGTCAATAATTCTGGTTAGGGTATCTTTCTTCCAACGTTTTGCATTGCCAATATAACATTTGATTTCCAATTCACCCTGACAACACATTGCTAAAGAAGCATCAATATGCTTGTCTACTGCTTCTAAATAAAACAATTCTACCACAGCCCCTGTTTCGGTATGGAACAACATCCTCGCTTCAACTACCTTGGTATTATTGTAAATCATCAAGGTATTTTCAGGTATGTAATCGGCAAAATTTTTATATACATCCTCGTGAATAGAGTCATTCTCATATACCAATAACTTGGATGCGTCTCGCTCTGATAAAGGATATTTTGCAATACGTTCATCAGGTAAATGATAAGTAAAATCGGAAATTTGAATATTTTTAATCGAAGACATCTTATTGAAATTTTAATTCGTAACCTACCCTTTTCTCTTAGAATTCATTTTTGGCTTATAATGTTCCATATGTTTTAATTCTTGAATAACACTTGAACTATTTTTGGTAAAGAATTCTTTCATGATTATGTTGTAAAATTCTTCTTTATTTTCGAATAAATCTTTCATCACAAATTCAGAATCGTCTCTATTCAATACCATTAAATTGATTAAATCCTCAGCAATAGCTAATTTCATCGAAACCAACAATATATCATTATACTTATCAACCAGTTCTCTGATTTTAGTTTCTTGTTGCTGGGTCATGCCAAAAAATTTAATTTAAAATAGGGGAATACACAAAAATAAATCTTGTATCAATACAAACTACTTCAAAACACAAAATTATCCTTTTAGTTTTTCCAACCATTCCAAAGTGACCTGATTAAACTCTTCGAATTTTTCAATGTTTACAATATGACCACAATTTTCAACTACAGCTAAACTTCCATATTTTTCTAAATCAGCCATTTTAACTACATCATGAATAAACATATGATCTTGACGACCAGAAATAAAAAGCACAGGTAATTCGTGTGTTTCTTTTTCGAAGCGTTTTAAAGTAGCATCTAAGGATCCCGTTAATCCAAACCAACGAATGAATTCCGATTTTTTCATTTTTTTCGCTTCATGTATAAAAATAGCTCTTGAATGTTTATGGTTTCTTCTGGGAAGGATTATCCAAGCAAAAAAAGAATAGAGAAAAATAAAAGGAACAATTTTTTTAGACGTATTACCGATAAATATCAAAAAACGAGAAAATGTTGTCAATCGAATAATTGCTCCAGACATAACCATAGATTGAACACGTTGTGGTTGTAATTCAACAATTTGTCTTATCATCAACGTACCCAATGAAACCCCTATAAAATGAGACTTCTCAATTGAATGTAGATCTAAAACATCAATTACCTCTTTTGAAATTGCCGGAAAAGTGTAATTCAGTTTTTTATTTATTACTTCATCTACTGTGGTCCTACCATGACCTCGTAAATCTATTAAAAGGACATTGTACTTCTTTCTAAATGAATTTACTTGCTTGAACCAAATGGTTGAACTTCCTCCTGCTCCATGAATAAATGTCACCCATTCAGCAGTTTTATTTTCATGTTTATAAATCGTGTGATGTAGCATCTACTTTTTTTAGTTTACTCCAAACCAAAAGCGTAGAGCTGATAAAAATTAAATTTCCAATCCCTAATACACCCCATTCGGTAAATTTAGATGACAATTTCCTTCCCCATAAATCCATAGAGTCAAAAGAAAACAATAACATACCTAAAGCAAAAGATATCCAAATCCATTTATTATTTAATTTTTTAGCCATCAAAAGCAAAACCATCACCATCGGTATAGACAATAAAAAATGTTGTGAATCGGTCACAAAAAAATTAGGAATAAATCCTAAAAATATACTTATCCAAAACCAAAAATCTGCTTTATTTGGTGGTGATTTTAGGTGATTTTTTAACCATATCACGACCAATAAAATCAATCCAATGATTGAGGGAATCCAAGAATCTGGTTGACCCAAAATTGTAGGAATCATGAATTGTAAGGAAGAAGGATTTGATATATACTCCCCATGTGCAGTCACCGAATTCACCCAACCACTCCACAAGTTCCAATTTGTAGACCAACCCCAAAACAGAGCTGGCATTAATAAAAATAGAACACCCCAACCTGAAAATAAAAGAATCATTTTCCAATTTTTATATAACAAAATCGGAAGTACTACCAAAATCATGATTGGTTTTAAAATTAACATCAAACCATAAAACAAAGATGCTAAGAGCCATTTTTCTTTAAAATAAAACCAAGAACCTAACGTAAAATTGGCTAATAATATAATATTTACATTCCCCATATGAAATTCACGGGTAAGGTGAATGGCAATGACAAAAAAGGATAAGGATAAAAGCCAATGTGGTGATTGAATTTGAAAAACGAAAGAAATAATTCTTTGCCACAAAGGAAGTGAAATTAACAAACAAGCAAACAATAAAATAATATGGATTATTTTTACTGTTTGAAAAGAAAAATAGGTTGCTGGAGCAAAAAACAATAATGTAGTAGGCGGATACTTAAAATAACCAGTATCTAATCCATAGGGATGTATATATGGATTGTTTCCTTTTAAAAAATCAATCGTAGCTTCAAAATATACTTTAAAATCATTTGCATAAAGTTTATCATTACTCAACTCTACAGAAACAAATAAAACTGTAAATAAAGTAATTAAAATAAAGTATGATAAGTATGATTTTTTTTTAAAAAACTCAACCATATTAATTATTAAACTCTTAAATTTAATATGAATTCAACCGAAACAAAGTTAACTTAAAAGTTTTAGAATAAGCCCTTCGTATTTTTCTAGAACAACAAAATCTTGAATAAGTTTATCCTTACGATCAATTGTTGAATAAATACACTCCCACGCTTCTTCGCTATTTAATGGCAAAGTAAATACACTATTCTTGAAATTTAGTATAATATATAATGTCTGATTTTCAAAAATTCGAAAGTATCCTAGTATCCCATTTTGACCTGTATTTACAAATAAAATTGTCCCTAGTTGCAGTATTTTGTTTGAATTTCTGAGAGAAATTAAAAATTTATAATGATTTAATAATGAATACTTTGTTTTTAGTTGATGCTCAACATTTACCCTGAAGAAATTTCTATTTATAGGTAACCATGGTTTTGAGTTTGAAAAACCAGCATATTTATCATCAGACCATTGCATAGGAGTACGCGATTTATCTCTACCAGTAAAAAATGGCCAAAATTTGATTCCTAAAGGATCTTTGATATGTTTCCTTCTTATTTTTTGATTTTGCATTCCAATTTCTTCACCATAATAAATAAAGGGTGTACCACGTAACGTAAGCAAAAGTAAACTAGTTAAATATGCCTTTTGATGTTTATTTCTGCCTATTCCAAAACGATTGTAACTTCTTAATAAGTCATGATTACTCATGACATAGGTAGGCCATCCTTTTTCTGGTAAATTTATCTCCCAAGATTCAATGCATTTAAAATATTTTCTTGCATTCCAATATCTGAAAATCTAGGAAAAATCAAAAGCCAAATGTAAGGCGTTATCTCCTTGATCTAAATAATTTAATACTGTAATATTATTTCCTGGCGGGGGTGTATATATTTCACCAACAAGCATTTTATCGCCATATGACTCTACCAATTCTCTTAACTTTCGAACAATTTTGATGGAAGTTCCTCTGTTTCTATTATATAATTGATGTTTCGATGGTTTACCCCATTTTATCAATGGATTATCTCTAAACTTCTCATCTTTAACAATATAATTGATTACATCTAAACGAAATCCATCTACTCCTAATTCTAACCAAAATCTAACTTCCTCAAAGAAAGTTTGTTGCAACTCTTTATTTCGCCAATTTAAATCGGGTTGTTCTTTTAAGAAGCTATGTAAGTAATATTGCTGGGTGGACTCATCCCATTGCCAAGAACTACCACCAAAAGCGGATTTCCAATTGGTAGGGACTTTTCCGTTTCTAGGACTTTTCCAGATATACCAATCTCTTTTCGGATTTGTTAATGAAGATGAGGACTCTAAAAACCATGGATGTTGATTAGAGGTATGATTCATTACTAAATCCATAATGATTCTTACTTGATTTTTATGTGCTAAAGCCAACAACTCTTTAAAGTCTTCTAAATTTCCATAACTACCATCAATTTCACGATAATTGACAATATCATAGCCATAGTCTTTCATTGGTGAATCGTAGATTGGAGACAACCAAATCGCAGTAACACCTAAATTTTTAAGGTAGTCGAACTTTTGAATTACACCTTGTAAATCCCCTATACCATCCTCATTAGAATCGAAAAAACTCCTTACATAAAGATGATAAACCACACCATGTTTCCACCAAATAAATTGATCTTCTTCCATTTAAAAACTAAAAAACTTCGATGATTAAATTAATCACCGAAGTTGTCTAGAAAATATATTTAAAGTAAACCTTTTGTTAAGAGAATGTTTAGAAAACTACATATTTCTTCTGTACTGACCTCCTACTTCAAACAACGCCGATGTTACTTGACCTAATGATGCATGTTTACACGCTTCCATTAAATATTCAAATACATTTTTATTGTTTATTGCTGCAAGCTGAACTTCACGAATGGCTTTTTCAGCCTCCGATTGTTTCACTACATGTAGTTCTTTCAGCATTGAAATTTGGAATTGTTTTTCTTCCTCTGTTGCACGAATAACTTCACCTGGAATAATCGTTGGCGAGCCTTTCGAACTCAAGAATGTATTTACCCCAATTATTGGATATTCTCCAGTATGTTTCAATGTTTCGTAATACAATGATTCCTCTTGAATTTTAGAACGTTGGTACATTGTTTCCATGGCTCCCAATACCCCTCCTCTTTCTGTAATGCGATCAAATTCAGACAATACTGCTTCTTCTACTAAATCAGTCAATTCCTCAATAATAAAACTTCCTTGAAGCGGATTTTCATTTTTCGCTAATCCTAATTCTCTGTTGATGATTAACTGAATTGCCATTGCACGTCGAACAGACTCTTCTGTTGGTGTTGTAATCGCTTCATCATACGCATTGGTATGTAGTGAATTACAATTATCATAAATCGCATACAACGCTTGTAGGGTTGTACGAATATCATTAAAATCAATTTCTTGCGCGTGTAAAGAACGTCCAGAAGTTTGAATGTGATATTTCAACATTTGTGCTCTTGGATTGGCTCCGTATTTTTTCGCCATCGCTTTTGCCCAAACACGACGAGAAACACGACCTATCACAGCATATTCAGGGTCGATACCATTTGAGAAGAAGAATGATAAGTTAGGGCCAAAATCATTGATATCCATCCCTCTACTTAAATAGTATTCAACAAATGTAAATCCATTTGCAAGGGTAAATGCTAATTGGGAAATTGGGTTAGCTCCCGCTTCCGCAATATGATAACCTGAAATAGATACAGAATAGAAGTTACGCACCTTATTTCCAATGAAATATTCTTGTACATCTCCCATCAAACGCAACGCAAATTCTGTTGAGAAAATACACGTATTTTGTGCTTGGTCTTCTTTCAAGATATCTGCTTGAACTGTTCCCCTCACTTGTGCTAAAGTATCTGCTTTGATTTTTGCATACACTTCTGCAGGCAATACTTGATCACCTGTTACTCCCAACAACATCAATCCTAATCCATCGTTTCCTTCTGGTAATTCACCTTGGTAACGAGGTCTCGCTTTTCCTTTTTCGGCGTAAATCGCATTAATTTTCGCTTCGATTTCTGCCTCTAATCCATTCGCTTTGATGTATTTCTCACAATTTTGATCAATTGCGGCATTCATAAAGAAACCTAATACAATTGGTGCAGGACCATTAATCGTCATCGAAACAGACGTTTTCGGATCACTTAAATCAAATCCAGAATATAGTTTTTTAGCATCGTCCAAACAACAAACAGAAACCCCAGAATTTCCAATTTTACCATAAATATCTGGTCTTAAATCAGGATCATTTCCGTATAATGTTACTGAATCAAATGCTGTAGACAAGCGTTTTGCTGGCATCCCCAAACTCACGTAATGGAAACGTTTATTGGTTCTTTCTGGACCACCTTCACCCGCAAACATACGCGTTGGATCTTCTCCTTCACGTTTGAATGGAAATAATCCAGAAGTATAAGGGAATTCACCTGGTACATTTTCTTGTAAGGTCCAACGAAGAATATCACCCCACGCTTCATATTTAGGTAAGGCAATTTTAGGCACTTGTGTTCCTGATAATGAAGTCGTATGTGTTTCCAAAGAAAGTTCTTTGTCTCTAACTTTAAACTTAAAAACAGGATCTTTATATAATTTTTTCTTTTCTTGCCAATTTTCAATAATCGCCCAGTTTTTAGGATCGAAATTTAATTTCTCAATCTCAAACGATTCTTGCAACCCTTTTACCAAACGATCCTTATCATCGATATTCATTTTTGAAATCGTATCGATTGATTTTTGAAGACCATATAATTTATTTGCTACTTCCACTTGTTGGTTTACCCATTTGTCGTAATTACGATTATTTTCAGAAATTTCAGACAAGTAGCGCGTTCTATCGGGTGGAATAACAAATATTTTTTCAGACATTTCATCTGTCACTTCAAAAGTTGAAGGTAAATTTGCTTCTGCTTTATCGTTTAACGTTTTAATAATTACTGAATATAAAGTATTCATTCCAGGGTCATTAAATTGAGAGGCAATCGTGCCATAAACAGGCATTTCATCTGTATTTTGCTCCCACAAGTTATGATTACGTTGGTATTGTTTGCGTACATCACGTAACGCATCTAATGCACCTCTTTTATCGAATTTATTCAATGCGATTACATCGGCAAAATCCAACATATCAATTTTTTCCAACTGAGTTGCTGCACCATATTCTGGTGTCATTACATATAAGGATACATCCGAGTGATCTAATATTTCTGTATCCGATTGACCAATACCTGAAGTTTCTAGTATAATTAAATCATACTTTGCTGCTTTCAACACATTCACTGCTTCTGCAACGTGTTTTGACAAAGCTAAATTCGACTGACGAGTTGCTAACGAACGCATATACACACGTTTGTTTTTAATCGCATTCATACGAATTCTATCTCCCAACAAAGCACCACCTGTTTTTCTTTTCGAAGGATCTACCGAAACTACTGCTATGGTTTTATCTTGGAAATCCAATAAAAAGCGACGCACTAATTCATCTACTAACGAAGATTTACCTGCACCTCCTGTTCCTGTAATCCCCAATACAGGCACTTTATTTTCAGCTGCTAAAGCGTGAATTTTGTCTAAAATCGCTTTTGATTCTTCTGGATAATTTTCTGCCGCAGAAATCACACTTGCAATTTCAGGTACGTTTTTATCCTTGATTTTATCTAAGTCAAATGATATTTTATTTCCCAAAGGGAAGTCAGATTTTTGAACTAAGTCATTTATCATTCCTTGTAATCCCATGGCACGACCATCATCCGGATGATAGATACGCGTGATTCCATAGGCTTGTAATTCTGCTATTTCAGATGGTAAAATAGTTCCTCCGCCACCAGCAAAAATCTTAATGTGTGGAGCACCCTTTTCTTTCAATAAGTCGTACATGTACTTCAAGTACTCATTATGACCACCTTGATAGGAAGTCATTGCTATTGCTTGAGCATCTTCTTGAATAGCACAATCAACTACCTCTTCAACACTTCGATCATGACCTAAATGAATTACTTCACAACCTGTTGTTTGGATAATTCTTCGCATAATATTGATTGCTGCATCGTGACCATCAAACAAAGAAGCTGCAGTTACAATTCTGACTTTATTGATTGGTTTGTAAGGGGCTACATTTTCCATAAATTACTACTTAGATAAGTGGGTGCGAAGATAAGTAAAAGAGAAGAGAGTTAAAAGTTATTCAGATAAAAGACAATCAGACATCAGAATTTTGAAGTAAGTCCAATTCTAAAAATAAATCACACATTTCTTATCTTTATAAAAAATCGAAGTAAATGAACATCGCACACACTGAATTTGAAAATTTCACATGGATTGACATTACGCAACCAGATGAGATAAAATTAGCTTCTTTAGCAGATGAATATAGTTTAGATTATTATTTAATAAAAGACAGTTTAGAACGAGGACATTTGCCTAAAATTGAAAAATTATCCAATTATACATTTATAATATTACGGGCATTTTCAAAAATACATAAGGGAAGAATAACAAATGTCAATGAACTTTCAAATAAAATCGCCTTTTTCTATAATGATAAACAAATTATTACCATACATAGAGCAAATTTTGATTTCATTAAAGAAATCACCAATGAAAACCAATTTATTAATTCAGAACAGTTTTTGTTATACTTAATAAAAAAAATGATTGAAACATATTCTGAATCAGCTCTAGAACTTTCTGACAAGATAGATAGGATAGAACAAGTGATTTTCTTAAAAGATTATCGTAAAGTATCATTGGAAGATTTATATTTTCAAAAGTCACAAACACGAATTTCGAAAAAGATTTTACAGTTAACTCAACATGTAATGCAAGAAATGGATGTATTTGAAGACAATAAAACAGCTATTCAAGACATCAAAGATCAGCTTATAAGTTTAGTTTTAACTTTTGACGAAGTCATGGATGATTCAAATAACTTATTGAATATGTATCTCTCTGTAAATGCACAAAAAACAAATGATGTAATGAAATTACTTACTATATTCTCTGCCTTTTTTCTACCACTTACATTTATTGTTGGAATATACGGAATGAACTTTAAACACATGCCTGAACTAGAGGGGAGCTATTCATATTATATTGTATTAGTCTTAATGGCTATCTTGTCATTCATTATATTTTATTGGTTTAGAAAGAAAAACATTTTATAAGTTTTATCTTATATTTTTTTGAATTATCATTAAACCTTTTCTTATTGAGATAGTCAAAATAAAAACAACCTTTAAATTTATAATTATGAAAAATCTAAAATCAATTGCTTTAACAGTAATTCTTTCAGGAACAACGTTTTTAAGCTTTTCTCAAGAAAAAGAAATTAAAACTCCAGAGCAACGCGCTGAAAAAAGAACAGAAGTTTTAACAAAAAAATTGGACTTGAGTACCGAACAACAATCAAAAGTGGCTGAACTAAACCAAAAAACAGTTAAAGAAGTAGAATCCATTAAAAACAACACATCCTTATCTAAAGAAGAAAAAAAGAATGCTATTAAACAACTTCGTGAATCTAAAAGAACAGAACTTCGATCAATGTTAACAACTGATCAACAACAGAAAATGGATAAAATGAAAGAAAAAAGAGATCAAAAACGTGAGCAAAACAAACACAGAAAAGGAAAAGAGAATTTCAAATCAAGGTTCGAAATTGGCTATTTTTATTTGCCCATTTGGTTCATAAAGGATAGTAGTATACCAAAACATACCCTCTCCTTTCGGATTTTTTGAATCACCAATAAAAGTAACTTTATAATAGTCAATTTCATCCATATTAGGGGTTTCCTGAAGAGCTAATCTAATGGTGGTAAGCCTTTCTATTTCACTTGTCAACCTCAACACATCCTCATCAAGAATACTGATTTCTTTTTCGTAAACTTCTTTTTTTAAGGGGTACCAAGCCATATTAAGTCTCATTCGCTCAATAAGACGAATATTTGACTCTATTTTATTCCTAACTTGTTCTTTTGTAAAATCAATTTTTTGAATAGAATCATAAACTGTTTGCTTCACAAGTATTGTTTCAAACAAAGTATCTACAATAATAAAATTAGAAAAATTAACAAGTTTTTTATTACAAAAATTATGGGCTGTAGTAACTGTTTTGCCTAGAATTTTTTTTCTAACATCTTCCTTCTTTACAAAACGAAAACTTTGGGAATAAGAGTTTACAGTTATAAATACAAAAAAAGGTAATAATATAAATCTCACGTTTCCAAAAATACTTTTTTCAAAAGTAAGTAAAAACAATTAATTATTTCTTAGCAATTTTATTAAAACTTATTAATTTTTGTCTACTACATTTAAATCTATCTATCTCTGAGTTTCTTTTGCAAAGGTGTTTTGTTTGACAATTCTCAACTCGCTCTCTCCACAAACGGTAGCTTGAAAATTTCAATTCCTTTTTCATTAATGCTTTTACATCTGCTTCACGAAGACCAAACTGGGCGAAAATAGCATCGAATGGAGTTCTGTCCTCCCAAGCCATTTCAATGATTCGATCAATATCTTCTGGTTGTAAAATTAATTTCATTTTTTACATTTTTGACTACAATACTTTACTTCTTCCCATACCTTTTCCCATTTTTTCCGCCAGGTAAAAGGTCTGCCACAAGTCAAACAAATTTTTTCAGGTAAATGTTGCTTTTTAACTCCCTTCATTTATTAACAATCTATATTATGGTTTAGCGTATGGAAATCGTTTGCCTTTCAAAACAACATGATAACTATCTAACCCTGAATTTGTAATACTAGAAGCCGCATGTAAATCAACAAAGCCATCTTCTTGAACAATATGTTTTGGCAAATATATTTCATGGATTTCACCTATTACAAAAAGCGTATTATTAATGTTAAATGGAACCTTTTCTTTAAATTGTAATCCAATATTAACCGATGATTCTCCAACATAAGGCGCAAAAAAACCATCTTTAAATTCAGTTGTTAAACCTACTGCATCAAATTCTGAAATTTCTTTTGCATAGCGAGCAGATGTTTGATGGGCCTTTTCAACAAAACTAGGCTTCACATTATTAATTGTATAATATCCAGTATCTTCAATATTTTGTAAAGTATGTCGATCAACAGAATCCGGTCTAACTACCATACCAATCAAAGGAGGATGAGCACCAAGATGAACAATAGAATTAAAAATGGAAAGATTGGTGTTACCATTTTTGTCTTTGGTTCCAATCAGTGAAACCGATTTATAACCGGTAATTGAATTAATGAAAGTGGCACGATACCGCTTTTCCATATCCATAATTTCATCAATACTTATTTTTGTAATTGTAGACTCCATAATTTTCTGTACTTAAACTCTTTATCGTAATCATTTGCTTGCTTATCTACATTAAACACCCTATGACCACGAGGATCATTCCCTACCCCAGCAATATATGCCCAATTTCCCCAATTACTACAAACATCATAATCGATTAATTGTTCTTCAAAATATGCGGCTCCAAACCTCCAATCTAGCTTCAAATCATTACACAAATAACTTGCTACATTTTGACGCCCTCTATTACTCATAAAACCGGTTGTATTTAACTCATTCATATTTGCATCCACAAAATCATTTCCGGTTTGACCATTTTTCCATTTATCAATATAGATAGGATGGATCTTTCGAGAAATTGGTTCATCATCTTTGATTCCATTTTTGAAAAACAATTTAGTATCATATTTCCGCATTACCCAATGAAAATATTCTCGCCATAATAATTCGAAATACAACCAATAAGTAGAATCATTTTTGATATTCAATTTTTCAAAATTCATTAACTCGTATATAATTTCGCGCGGACTAATACAACCCAATGCCAACCAAGGTGAAAATTTAGATGAGTAATCAGAACCTATCAATCCATTTCTAGTTTCTTTATATACAGCAACTTGTTGGGTTTCGTAAAAATAAGATAGAACTCGTTTAGTAGCCATTTTGAGACCTCCTTGAAATGGAAATGCAGTTCGATTATCATCAGTGAATTCACTTAGATAATTATGTATCTCAATTGGAACTTCAAAGTCTGGAATTGGAGGTGAACTAATTTTATCAGGTGCTTTTAAAGGTGCTTTTACCTGACATTCTTTTTCAATGTTAGTACGGAATTTAGTGAAAACATCGGGCAATTTTTTCAAGGGAAAAGGTAAATCACTTGGTGCAAATAATGTCGAAGTTTCAAACGTATGAATCACACATTTTTTTGACCAACATTCTTTTTCTAACTGTTGTAATAACAATCTTTCCTCTTGAGCTGGTGGTTCGACAGCATATACATCAGTTACATCGTATTTTTGAACGAGTTTTGGAATTAATTCTTTTGGATCTCCAAACTTAAAAAATAATTTACTTCCTAATTCCCTCAAAGCCTCATCTAATTCATGTAAACTCTCCATCAGAAACTTCAAACGAAATTTGCCCATTTTACGAGTACCAAAGTTTGTGACTTCCAAATTATTGGTATCAAAAACATATACAGGAATCACCTGATCAGAATGAGCAATAGCTTCCAATAAGGGTTTGTTATCATTGATTCTTAGGTTTGTAGTAAACCATATGATAGACGTTTTCATAACTCATTAATGTTTGATAAATACTCTTCAGCTTGATTTAACAACTCCGCTTTCACTTGTGGCTGCATTTTATCCCAAGTAACATACATCATTCCTATACGAGGATTTTTTCGGAGTAACTGTTCATTGCGCGCGTAAAAATGCCAATACAAACTATTAAACGGACAAGCCTTATCTCCTACTTTTTGTTTTGCATTATAATGACATTTCCCACAATAGGAACTCATTTTATCGATGTAATTTGCAGAGCTCACATATGGCTTGGTTCCAACAATACCTCCATCTGCAAACTGGCTCATCCCACGCGTATTGGTTATTTCTACCCAATCCAAAGCATCGATATAAATACCTAAATACCATTGATCTACCTCATAGGGGTGAACTCCAGCCAACAACGCAAAATTACCAGTAACCATTAAACGTTGTATGTGATGTGCATACGCAAATTTTAAGGATTGCTTGATACTGTGGCTTAAGCAAAGCATTTTTGTTTCCCCATTCCAATACCAATCTGGGAGTTTGTTTTCGTGATTGAAAAAATTGAGTGTGGAATACTCTGGCATGTGCATCCAATAAACGCCGCGCATATATTCTCTCCAACCTACTATTTGACGAACAAATCCCTCTACTTGATTAAGGGAAATTGAGTTGTTCTGCCTGTAATGCTTTATTACCTTTTCAATTACTTCTTGTGGTGAAATCAATTTCACATTCATTGCAAAAGAAATACGAGAATGATACACCGACCATGAATCTAGGGTCATAGCATCTTGAAACGTACCAAAATAAGGCAAGCAATATTCGATAAAAAAATCAAGTATTTCTAAACTATCCTTGCGTGTAACAGGCCAAATAAATTGTTTATCATCTATTTCACCCATTGTTTTTATCCCTGACTTGCGAATCATTTCCACAATATCAGAAACATCTCGATGAAATAAATAGGGATGAATGATGGTATGATTTGCCGGAATTTTCTTCCGATTATCACTATCAAAATTCCATTTATCTCCTTCGGGTTGACCGGCAATCATCAATATATCGTGTTTCTTACGCATGTAACGATAGAAACTCTCCATCAAAAACTGTTTTTTCCCTTTGAAAAATTCAGCAAATTCAGTTCGAGATGTAAAAAAATGTTCGGAATCAACCACTGAAACCGGAAGATTGAGTAATTCAGACAAAACAAGCAATTCTTGGTCTACTCGATATTCATCAGGATATTGATATTCAATATTTTCTAT
>JBKCEW010000100.1:0-14148 GCA_046304235.1 Crocinitomicaceae bacterium
AAACGAATTACAGATGATATGGTAAGTGCTGATTTTAAAGGTACTATTTCAGATGCTCACCGAGTAATAAATACGTTGAATAAAACATTAGAAGAAGCCGAAAAAGGCAATGGAAATCTATCTAAATTACTAAAAGACGAAGCTTTGTACAACGACCTTGTAAAATCTAATATAAAATTACAAGAGTTGTTGATAGATGTAAAGGAAAATCCAAAACGTTATGTTCATTTTTCTGTTTTTGGTCGGAAAGACAAGAATAAAGCAGAGGAGAATATTGTTGTGAAAGAAAAAAAGAAAAGAAAAAAAAGGGGACAAATTCAAATTGAACAAAATCCGGTTACAGATGTTCATCTAAAAAATCACGATTCAATACAAAAAAAGTAATTTATGGCGATTATAATTTTCTCAATATTAGTGGTAGGAGGATTTTATTGGTTCTCTAAAAACGTAATGCAAGTTCGTTCTAACATTCTATTAGGTAGAGAGATTGATCGTTCAGAAAACGCATCAGAGCGTTGGAAGACAATGTTATTAGTTGCATTTGGACAGAAAAAAATGTTTACTAGACCAATACCTGCTTTGTTGCACTTATGTTTGTATGTCGCTTTCATTATCACTCAAATTGAATTGATTGAAATTCTTGCAGATGGTTTTACAGGATCACACAGATTGTTTCGTTCTAATTTAGGTGGATTTTACACGTTTATGATCAGTTTTATTGAGATTTTATCCGTATTAGCTTTTGTTGCTACTCTGGTTTTTTTATCAAGAAGAAATTTGTTGAAATTACCACGATTTAACATGAAAGAATTAGCAGGTTGGCCTACCAAAGATGCTAATTTGATCTTAATTATGGAAATTGTATTAGTGACTTTTATTTTTATGATGAATGGAGCAGATGAGGTGATGTTTAATAGAGGTATCTCACATGCAGCTCATGGTATAAAAGATTCATTTAATTTTAGTATTTCGGGTTGTATAGGACCAATGTTGTTTGGCGGAGTATCTGATGGAGGTCTGGAAGTTATCGAAAGAATAGGTTGGTGGGGTCATTTATTAATGGTATTGACTTTTTTAAATTATTTACCTTATTCAAAGCATTTTCATATTGTATTGGCATTCCCAAATACGTATTATTCTAATTTGGAGAAAAAAGGAAAGTTTACAAATCTAGCTTCTGTTACTGAAGAAGTGAAAAAAATGATGGATCCTTCCATCGATCCTTTTGCTGCAACAGGAAATGAAGGAGAAGTTTCACAACGTTTTGGTGCGAAAGATGTAACTGATTTGACTTGGAAAAATTTATTGGATGCATATACATGTACTGAATGCGGTAGATGTACATCATCGTGTCCAGCAAATCAAACAGGTAAATTGTTATCACCTCGTAAAATTATGATGGATACAAGAGATCGCTTGGTTGAATTAGGCGAAGGTATTCGTAAAAACGGGAAAGAGTATACCGATGGAAAAAGTCTTTTAGGGGATTATATTACTGAAGAAGAAATTTGGGCATGTACTTCTTGTAATGCTTGTGTACAAGAATGTCCTGTGAATATTGATCCACTTTCTATTATTGTTGATTTGAGAAGGTATTTAGTGATGGAAGAGTCAAAAATGCCAACTGAATTGACGGGTATGATGTCAAATATCGAGAATAATGGAGCTCCTTGGCAGTTTTCACCTGCAGATAGAGGAAACTGGATTAATGAGTAATTTAAGGCATTAGGCAATAGGCAAAAGACATTAGACAGGAGACAAAAGACAGGAGACAAAAGACATTAGAATGAAGATAATAAGTGATTAAACTCTAAAATAAAACGAAAAAAATAGGAATATGGAATTAATACCAATAAATGAAAATGGACAAGCAATTAGTCCTGTTTTACCTTCTCATGTAAAGAATTATTTAATTGATATTGATGGAACAATCTGCGATGATATTCCAAATGAAGAACCAGAAAGAATGTTAACAGCAGCAGTATATCCTGATGCATTGGAGACATTAAATAAATGGTTTGATGAGGGGCATATTATTACTTTTTTTACGTCTCGAACAGAAGACCATAGAGAATACACGGAGCGTTGGTTAGCACAACATGGGTTTAATTATCACGGATTATTAATGGGAAAACCCAGAGGAGGTAATTACCATTGGATAGATAATCATATGGTTCGAGCTACCCAGTTTAAAGGTAAATTTACAGATTTAGTAGAAGAACGTGCAACAATTCAAGTTTTTGAAAAATAATTTATGAGTACAACATTTCAAGTACCGACAATGGCTGAGTTGATGGCTAAAGGTGAAACAGCAGATATTTTATTTTGGGTTGGTTGTTCAGGCAGTTTTGATGATCGCGCAAAAAAAATCACAAAGGCAGTAGCAAAAATATTATATGCGTGTAATGTTAAGTTTGCTGTATTGGGTGCTGAAGAAAGTTGTACGGGAGATCCTGCCAAAAGAGCGGGTAATGAGTTTACTTTTCAAATGCAAGCAATGATGAACATCCAGGTATTGGATGGTTATGAAGTAAAAAAGATAGTTACTGCATGTCCTCACTGTTTCAATACTTTGAAAAATGAATATCCTGAATTAGGTGGAAAATATGAAGTTGTTCACCACACACAATTAATCCAAGAATTAATCAATCAAGGTAGATTGGCTTTAAAAGGTGGAGAACAATACAAAGGGAAGAAAATTACTTTCCACGATCCTTGTTATTTAGGAAGAGCGAATGATGTGTATGAAGCGCCGCGTGCATTGATTGAAAAATTAGATGCTGAGTTAGTAGAAATGAAGCGCTGTAAAACAAATGGGTTGTGTTGTGGAGCAGGAGGAGCACAAATGTTCAAAGAAGCTGAAAAAGGAAACAAAGAAATTAATATTGAACGTACAGAAGACGCTTTGGAAACAAACGCTTCAGTAATTGCGACAGGTTGTCCATTTTGTAATACGATGATGACAGATGGCGTGAAGAATTTCAATAAAGAACAAGATATTCAAGTATTGGATGTCGCAGAATTAATAGCAAATGCAGCAGATTTATAATTTTTTTGAAGGATTTGCAGACGATAGCCGTGTATGGATATATACTGCTAATCGCCCATTAGATCCTACAGAAGCCGTTTTTGTTCAAGAGAATTTAGATTCTTTTGCGAATCATTGGAAAGCGCATGGTTCTCAATTAAAAGCAAAAGCGAGAATGATGAATGAATTTACGATTGTATTTGTCGTAGATCAGGACCAAGCTGAAGCTTCTGGTTGTTCTGTAGATAGTTCTGTGCGTTTTGTCAAAGAAATCGGAAAAGAATTGAACGTTGACTTTTTTAATCGTTTAAATGTCTTGATTGAAACAGATAATAGAGAGCGTAAATTACACCCATACCGCAAGTTATCAGAATTACCCTCAGGATATGCTTATTACAATCCACTTGTTCAATCACTGAAAGAGTTGAAGGAAGAGTGGTATGTAGTCAAATAAAACTTATTTTTTTAGTTAAAAGTCTCTCAAATTGGGGGACTTTTTTGCTTTATCCATAAAAGAACCGTAAATTTATAGCCCCCTAGTAAATATATGGAAGTATTGGAAGTACAAAATCAAGAAGTTTTTGAAGCGATGTCTTTATATCCCTTTCAGGAAACGACAGTAGCCTCAATTCTCTTAGAATTGGAAGAAAACGGTTCTAATTTTAATTTGTTATATCAACTTCCTACTGGCGGTGGTAAAACAGTTATTTTTTCTGAAATTGCTCGCAGATACATTGAGAAATGGCAAAAGAAGGTCTTAATTCTTACACATCGTATTGAACTTTCTGTTCAAACTTCAAAGCAATTATCTGCAATTGACGTTGGAAATAAGGTGATTAATAGTGATGTTAAAAAGCTGAATGAAGAAGATGATTTTCCTTGTTTTATCGCTATGGTAGAAACCCTAAACAATCGTTTACAAGAAAATCAAAACTTTATCAATGATGTTGGGTTGGTTATTGTCGATGAAGCCCATTACAATAGTTTTAGAAAAATCTTTCAATATTATAAAGAAGCAAATATTTTAGGAGTTACTGCAACTCCGTTGAGTTCGAACAAAGCACTACCATTAAATGATAATTACAATAAATTATTAGTTGGGGAGTGTATTTCTTCTTTAATTGAAAAAGGGTATTTATCTGATGCAGAGACATATACTTATGATGTAAACCTTCATGGATTAAAAATAGGTTCAAATGGTGACTTTACAGTAAGTAGTTCTGAATTAGTATATGGTAATTACTTTATGCAAGAAAAATTGCTTTTTGCTTACGAAGAAGTTGCTATAGGTTCAAAAACGTTGATTTTTAATTCTGGAATAGAAACTTCTATTCGAGTGGAAGAGATGTTTCAAAAAAGAGGTTATAAAATCAAACATTTAGATTCTACGTTTAGTGATAAAGACCGTAAAGATGTATTGAAATGGTTTAAAGAAACACCAGATGCTATTTTAACTTCAGTAGGGATATTAACTACAGGATTTGATGAACCTACAGTCGAAACCATTATTATCAATCGTGCAACTCGTTCGCTTACTTTATATCATCAGATGATTGGTAGAGGTTCACGAAGATTACCAAATAAATCACAATTTAAGTTAATTGATTTAGGTAATAACGTAAGGCGATTTGGCTATTGGCAAGATTATATCAATTGGCAAGATGCATTTCGTTTTCCAGATCGTTTCTTAGAATCTAAGTTATCCGAAGGCGATGATATTGAATTTGAGGTTGAATATGAATTTAATCGCCTTCATAAAGATCGAGTAGATACAAGTGTATTAGAAGAATTTTGTATCAAAGAATCTTATTTCGCTTGTTTAGATCGAAATGAAAAAGGGAAATTGGCAGTGGATTATTCTTTAGATAATCATTATGAAGCAATAGCAAAATCCGCTACTGATTTTTACGATGCGTTGGAAATTTTGGAAATGCTTCAAGAACATATTGAACATCGATTAAAACAATATACAAAATGCATTTCGAAGAGTACACCAAATTATTTTAAGTACTTGATGGAAACATATAATCGTCAGTTAAAGCATAAATTACGTACGGCTTTGGATGACGAATAAACTTTAGAAATTTAACTTTATATTATTAACTAAAATCTATTTTATTGTATGTCAGAAGATAATAAGATAATATTTTCGATGGTAAAGGTTTCTAAAACCACACCAGCAGGAAAACAAATTATTAAAAACATTTACCTTTCGTTTTTCTATGGAGCGAAAATTGGTATCATTGGTTTGAATGGTTCGGGTAAATCGACAGTAATGAAAATTATTGCAGGTTTAGACCAAGCATATCAAGGGGATGTAGTTTTTTCAGATGGGTATAGTGTGGGGTATTTACCACAGGAACCAGAGTTAGATCCTAAGAAAACAGTGAAAGAAATTGTGATGGAAGGTGTTCAAGAAACAGTTGACGTACTGAAAGAATACGAAGAAATCAACAATGCTTTTATGGATGAGGAAATTATGAGTGATCCAGATAAAATGGATAAACTCATTGCTCGTCAAGGAGAGGTTCAAGATAAAATTGATGCGTTAGATGCGTGGGAGTTAGATGCAAAACTAGAGCGTGCAATGGATGCTTTACGTTGCCCACCAGATGATCAGTTGATTGAGACTTTATCAGGAGGAGAGAAAAGAAGGGTAGCTTTATGCCGTTTATTATTACAAACTCCTGATGTATTATTGTTAGATGAGCCTACCAACCACTTGGATGCAGAATCGATTGATTGGTTAGAGCAACATTTACAACAATATAAAGGAACAGTAATTGCTGTTACCCACGACCGTTATTTCTTGGATAACGTTGCAGGATGGATATTAGAGTTAGATAGAGGAGAAGGTATTCCATGGAAAGGAAATTATAGTTCATGGTTAGAACAAAAAGGAAAACGTTTAAAAGAAGAAGAAAAGAATGCTTCTAAACGTCAGAAAATGTTAGAGCGTGAGTTGGAATGGGTAAGAATGAATCCAAAAGCACGACAAGCGAAAAATAAAGCGCGTTTATCAAACTATGATAAATTATTATCAGAAGACGTAAAACAAAGAGAAGATATATTAGAGATTCCAATTCCAAACGGACCACGTTTAGGTACGAATGTTATTGATGCGATTCATGTTGGAAAGTCGTTTGGTGATAAATTATTGTATGATGATTTGAACTTTAAATTACCACCTGCTGGAATTGTCGGGGTTATCGGTCCAAATGGTGCGGGTAAAACAACGATTTTCAAAATGATTATGCAGGAATTAATGCCTGATTCAGGAGAGTTTACCGTAGGAGATACCGTTAAAATTGGATATGTGGATCAATCTCATAAAGATATTCATCCAGATAAGACTGTATTTGAAGTAGTTTCTGACGGAATGGAATTTATTGAAATTGGTAATCAAAAAATCAATGCAAGAGCTTATTTGTCTAAATTTAACTTTGCAGGTTCAGATCAAAACAAAAAAGTAGGGGTGTTGTCTGGTGGTGAACGTAATCGTTTACACTTAGCAATGACCTTAAAAACAGAAGCGAACGTATTGTTATTGGATGAGCCTACGAATGATATCGACGTGAATACATTACGTGCATTAGAAGAAGGTATTTTAAACTTTGCTGGTTGTGCGGTAGTAATTTCTCACGATAGATGGTTCTTAGATCGTATTTGTACTCACATCCTTGCATTTGAAGGAGATTCTCAAGTGTATTGGTTCGAAGGAACGTATTCAGATTACGAAGAAAATAAAAAGAAACGTTTAGGTGATGAAGGTCCAAAACGTATTAAATATAGAAAATTGGTGAAGTAATTAGATTGTAAAATTGCAGATTACTGATTACTGATTTAGATTGAACATTACTTGTGTTTTTCTTGTCTTTCTGAGCTTGTCGAAGAAACAAGAAAAACACATTAATTTTAAACTTAATGTCTCAAGAACAAAAAAATAACCCGTTACATGGGGTTAAATTAGAGCAAATTCTAAATGAATTAGTTGAACATTATGGGTGGGAACATTTAGGGTATTTAATTAATATTCGTTGCTTTAATTATGATCCGAGTATTAAGTCGAGTTTACATTTTTTAAGAAGAACACCTTGGGCGAGAAAAGAAGTGGAGGAGTTGTATGTGGAGCGTATTATCGGTCCTTCGAGAGCCTCTGGAACCGATAATAATCAAGTATAAATAAAAAAAACATTAAAATTTATGATAAGAAATTTAGAGCCAAAAGCATTGTGGAATCATTTTGCAGATTTGAATGCAGTTCCAAGACCTTCAAAAAAGGAGGAAAGAGTAGTTGAGTTTATGATGAATTTTGGTAAATCTTTAGGATTAGAAACGATTAAAGATTCAATTGATAATGTGATTATCAAAAAGCCTGCTACTCCTGGAATGGAAAATCGAAAAACGGTTGTTTTGCAATCACATTTAGATATGGTTCACCAAAAAAATGGGGATAAAGTATTTGATTTTGATTCAGAAGGGATTGAAATGTTGATAGAAGGTGATTGGGTAACAGCCAATGGCACTACATTAGGAGCAGATAATGGAATTGGTGTAGCAACTATTATGGCTTTATTGGCTTCTGATTCGATTGAACATCCTTCATTAGAGGCTTTGTTTACAATTGACGAGGAAACGGGTATGACAGGGGCTATCCACGTGGATCCAAAAAATATTTCTGGTGCGATTTTATTGAATTTAGATACCGAAGATGATGATGAATTGTCTATTGGATGTGCTGGTGGAATTGATACAAATACAACATATTCTTATCAAGTAGAAGCATTCGATAAAGAAAATACAACAACATTAGATATTTCTATTCGTGGTTTGTTAGGTGGACACAGTGGAATGGACATTCATAGAGGTAGAGGAAATGCAAATAAATTAATGACTCGTATTGTTCGTCATTTGTTAGATAATCAATCAGTTCGTTTGGCTTCTTTTGACGGAGGAAGTTTGAGAAATGCAATTCCAAGAGAGGCAAAAGCAACGGTGGTTGTATTATCTACTGATGTTGTTTCTGTTGAAAATCAAGTAAAACAAATTATCGAAGATATTAAAACAGAATTCAATACAATTGAACCTGCTTTGGTTATTGAATTTATAAAAGGAAATTTTGAAGGGAAAGTTGCAACAGAACAAGAAACAATCAAAATTGTAAATGCTTTATTTGCAGTAGTAAATGGTGTTTACAGAATGAGCCCAGATATCGAAGGATTGGTAGAGGCTTCTTCTAGTTTGGCTAGAGTAATTGTTAGTGAAGGAATATTTACAACCCAATCATTACAAAGAAGTAGTGTGGAAAGTTCTAAGAAAGATGTTGCGAATATGGTTAAAGCAGCATTTGAAAGTATAGGTTGTGAAGTAGTACAAGGAGGAGATTATCCAGGTTGGTCTCCAAATGCGAATTCACCGATTTTAACAATTATGAAAGACCTTTATATTCAGCGTTATAATGAGGAGCCCAAGATTAAGGCTTGTCACGCTGGATTGGAGTGTGGTATTTTAGGAAAACATTTTCCAGGAATGGATATGATTTCTTTTGGTCCAAATATCCGTGCTGCTCATTCACCGGATGAAAAAGTACAAATTTCATCTGTTCAAAAATATTGGGGTTATTTATTGGAAACTTTGAAACAAATACCTTTAAATTAAATTCTAAAATCCTAACTTTAAGCACCTGTTTTGCAGGTGCTTTTTTATTTTATGGAAATTATAAAATCATTTAAAACAACGGATTGGTCTGGAGGTAAAACAACAGAAATGTTTATTTATCCTACAAATAGCAATTATACTGATCGTAATTTTGATTTTAGAATAAGTTCTGCAACCGTTGAAGTAGAAGAGAGTGATTTTACCTATTTAACAGGATTCCATCGTTTATTAACTATTATAGATGGTCAAATTGAATTATATGTTAATAATGAAACTCCTTTTGTTTTAGAAAAAGACATTTCTTTTTGGTTTTTGGGGAGTGATAAAGTTAAAAGCAGAGGGATTGTTCGTGATTTTAATGTTATTTTTTCGAATAAGTATGAAGTTCAATGGAGACTAATAAAGGAAGATGAGTTTAGGAAAACTCAATTAAATCAGGGAGATTTTTTATTTTATTTTTTAATAAAAGGAAATGTAAAAATGAATGAACAATCTATTTATGAAAATGAATTAGTTTGTTTCAATTTTGAGGAGTATACTGAGTTTGAAAATACAATAACCTTTGAAAATGACAATCGTTTATATGAAATTTTCATTCAATTAAGGAGTTAGTTTTAGTTTGTTTTAATTTTTTATTATAAATTGATTGTGTGTAAAATAAGTATTTCTTTTTAATGTATAAATTTATGAAGTTTTTATTTTTAATAGGTTTAATATTAAGCGTTTTTTCTTGTGCAACGAGAGGGAAGTACGAAAGTGCTGATGTGGAGATTGAGCCTGGATTTAATCAACCAGGAGTAGTGAAAATGTCGGTAGATTTGGTAAAGCCGAGCGGTAGAAGAAAGCACCTTTCATCAGGTTCTAATCCGATAAAATGGTCAAGGTTACAGTTTACAGGGAAGAATGTGTTAAGTTGTGATAAAGGGCTACTTTATTATGGTATGAATGGCTTGAATAAGGATAATCACACCATGAAAGTGAATTTATATTCTGAAAAATATGGTTTTCAAAAAACGTTTTCTGTAAATGTACCTTATGTTAAAAGCATTTTAGTCAAAACAAAAAAAATAGAGTTAAATACCAAAATTGATTTTGATTACGATTTGGTATTAAACACAGATCAAAGAACACCTGAAAATATAAATCATTTTTCATTAGATAGTGTTGATTTAAAGTCAAATGTGGATTTAAAGATTGAAAATGGAAATATTGTATTGAATAGTGATGTTCCGTTAATTGATGTTAGGCCAAGTTTGATTTTATTGACTAAAATTAAGAAAGATACACTTTGGAAATCCGAGTTAGAGATAATGTATCCAACTGAAAAATCATATAATTATTCAGGTAATTCGGGGCGTGAAGGTAGGTCCGGTTCAAATGCTGTAAATGCCTCTCAAAGTGGTGAAAATGCTTCTAATGGTGGTAATGGAGAAAATGCTAGAGATATTTATATGTATGCGCAGTTGTATACCAAAAACAATCAAGAGTTTATTGTTTTGACTTTTGAATGTGATGGTCATCGAGAAGTTCGTTTTTTACCTCGAAATTCAGCAAGAATTTCAATTTATGCACAAGGCGGGAATGGAGGTAACGGAGGAAATGGCGGTAGTGGAAAAGATGCTGCTTATCCAGTCACAACTACAACAAATGGTAAAACAACAACTACCCAACCGTCTGTTTATGGAGGCAATGCAGGTAATGGAGGGGATGGCGGACACGGTGGTAGAGGAGGGAATGTGTATTTATATTTAGATGATAAACTTACAGATTTTAGAAATAATATTCATATTGAAAACAGAGGCGGTACAGTAGGAGTAGGAGGAAATTCAGGGTCTTCTGGTCGTGGAATGAATACGAATGGAAAATTAGGTGGAGTGTTTAATTCTAATAATGGTAAAACTGGAACTTCAGGGAGAAATGGACAGACGGGACAAGATGGAAAAGTGGAAGGTCCTGTATTTATGAGTGCTGAAGAATTAGTGAAAAGATTTACATTTTTAAAACGATTATAATGTCAAAGGATAGAATAATTAAGGCGTTTTCTGCTTTAGGTAAAGTAATGTTTTCTATTGGTAATCAACAAGATTGGGTTGGGTATGAATTAGGTGTGACCGAAGATGAATATGCTGCATTACAAGCAAATGTTCGCCGACAATTTCAATGGAATGGTTGGTTTACAGAAGAAGCGGTTTTACATGTATTTAAAGTGTGGGGAGAACAATTGCAAGAAGATGTTTTGAATGATTTTATTTCAAACTATACTTTTTCACAAACTCCCAAAAAAGTGGGAGTGATAATGGCAGGGAATTTACCTTTGGTAGGTTTTCACGATTTTTTATGTGTTTTGTTGTCAGGTAATTCTATTGTTATTAAATTGAGTTCGGACGATAAGACATTATTACCAATGCTAATACAAATACTTTTCAAGTTTGACCCAGAATTGAAAAGTAGAATTTCTATTCCTGAAGGTAAATTAGGTGACATTGATGCGATTATTGCTACTGGAAGTGGAAATTCGATGCGCTATTTTGAAAGTTATTTTGGTCACTTACCACATATTTTTCGAAAAAATAGAACTTCGGTTGCAATTTTATCTGGTGATGAAACCACTGAAGAGTTAAAAGCATTAGGTTTAGATATTTTTACTCATTATGGATTAGGGTGTAGAAACGTTTCTAAATTATTGATTCCGAATAATTTTGAATTAAATCGTTTTTTTGAGGCTATTCTTGATTTTGGACCGATTATAAACCATCATAAATACGCAAATAATTATGATTACAATCGTGCGATTTATCTAATGAATTTGGAAGAAATCCTAGATAATGGGTTTTTATTATTGAAAGAAAGTGATGAATTATTTTCTCCTTTGGCTATGCTGTACTATCAGCGTTATGAAAGTAAAAATGAAATAGATTTATTTTTGAAAAAGTATAACGATGATATTCAAGTGATTGTTGGTGAAGGGTATGAGAAATTTGGTCAAGCACAATGTCCTTTATTAACAGATTATGCAGATGGTGTAGATACGATGCAATGGTTGGTTAATTTGTGAGTAAAATATTCGAATAGTCAAAACAAACTTTCTCTTAAATGCTTAATTTAGCGGAGCATTTTGAATTTGTAAAGCAATGAAAGTATCTTACAATTGGTTGAAAGATTATGTTAAAACAAGTTTATCCCCAGAGGAATTAAGTAAAGTTTTGACAGATACAGGGTTAGAGGTTGATGGAATTGAGAAAATTGAGAATATTAAAGGTGGATTAGAAGGTGTTTTTGTAGGAGAAGTACTTTCTTGTGAGAAACATCCTGATGCAGATAAGTTGAAAGTAACTACGGTAACTGTTGGTGGAGAACCTTTACAAATTGTTTGTGGGGCACCAAATGTTGCTACAGGTCAAAAAGTGATTTGTGCCACAGTTGGTTCAGTTTTATATCCGAATCCGGAGGAGCCATTTAAAATCAAAGCATCTAAAATCAGAGGAGTAGAATCGTTAGGAATGTTATGTGCGGAGGATGAGTTGGGAATGGGAACTTCTCACGATGGGATTATTGTTTTGGATAAAGATGCAAAAGTAGGAACACCTGCAGCAGTATTTTTTGAGTTAGAAGAAGATTATCAAATCGAAATCGGATTGACGCCAAACCGTGCAGATGCGATGGGGCATATTGGGGTTGCTAGAGATGTGATTGCTCATCAAAATGTGCATCAAAACACACAGTTAACGTTAGATTTTCCTGAAGTTGAAGATATTATTGCATCAAATCAGGATGTAAAAGTTTCTGTTTCTGTTGAAGAACCAGAACTTTGTCCTAAATATATAGGTGTTAGTCTTCAATCTGTTGAAGTAAAGCCTTCACCAAATTGGATGCAAAAAAGATTGCGTGCAGTTGGATTATCCCCAATTAACGCTGTTGTGGATTGTACGAACTACGTGATGCGTGAATTAGGAACACCGTTACACGCTTTTGATGCGGATAAATTAGGTTCAAAAATTGTTGTCAAAAAAGCGGTTACTGGGGATAAATTTACAACACTTGATGGTGTAGAAAGAACATTACACGAAGATGATTTAATGATTACGAACAGTTCTAAAAACCTTGCTATTGCAGGAGTTTTTGGAGGGTTGGAATCAGGAATAAGTGATGAAACAAAAAATATTTTTATTGAATCTGCTTATTTCAATCCGATATCTGTTCGTAAAACGGCAAAACGTCACGCATTGAACACAGATGCAAGTTTCAGGTATGAAAGAGGAGTTGACCCAACAATGACAGAATATGCTTTGAAAAGAGTGGTTTCACTAATTCAAACGATTTGTGGAGGAACTGTTTCTATGGACGTTGCATCGATTGTTAGTGAAAAGTTTGAAAACAAAATAGTTGATTTTGATGTAAATCGTTGTAATCAAATTATTGGGTTGGAAATTCCAACTGAAAAAGTTAAAGAGATTTTATCAAATTTAGATATTCAAGTAATTGAGGAAAATGGAACACAATGGAAATTAGCCGTTCCGCCATACAGAGTGGATGTTACAAGAGAAATCGACGTTATTGAAGAGGTGTTACGAATTTTCGGGTTTAATAATGTTCCTTTACCTGAAAAGTTAAATTCTACTATTACCTTAAGAACAAAACCAGATGCAGATAAAATTCAACGTTCAGTCGCGGAATTTCTAGTAGGATTGGGATATAGCGAGATGATGAATAACTCATTAACATCTTCTGCTTATATTCAAAAATTTGGTAACGAAGTGTTTGGTGTTAAAAATAATATTGAGATGTTAAATCCATTAAGCAATGAATTGGATGTAATGCGTCAAACATTGATTTTTAGTACACTAGAATCTATTGCGTATAATCAAAATAGACAAAATTCAGATTTGAAATTATTTGAATTTGGAAAAGTTTATCGCAAAGAAGACGAAAACTATTTAGAAAATAAACGATTGGTGTTTGGTTTGAGTGGTAAAAGACAAGCAGAACAATGGAACAGTGTAAATGATAAAGTTTCTTTTTATTCTATTAAAGGGTTGGTAACTGCTTTATTTATTCGTTTAGGATTAGATGGATTTTTATCTGAAAATGCGTTAGAAAACAGTTTGTTAGAAGATGGTGTTTCTTTGTTTGTTTTGAAAAAGAAAGTAGGAGAGATGGGATGGGTTTCTGATACTACAAAAAAACATTTTGGAATTAAACAGCCTGTATTTATTGCTGATTTGGATTGGGATGCTTTGTTAGACCAATTGAAATTAGTGAAAGTATTGTATAAAGAATTGCCAAAAACGTTTGAGGTTAGAAGAGATTTCTCTTTATTATTGGATGAACAAGTACGTTTTTCAGAAATTGAAAAATTAGCGTTGGGCGTGGATAAAAAAATCTTGAAAAAAATCGGGCTTTTTGATGTGTATGAAGGTAAAAATCTAGATGAAGGGAAGAAATCATATGCTGTATCGTTTCAT
>JBKCEW010000101.1:0-2530 GCA_046304235.1 Crocinitomicaceae bacterium
AATAAAAACTTCACTACCTGATTTTGAAGGTAGATTTACTTGATATCACAGATTATTTCGAAAAAACATTGACTATTTAACTGCTTAAAAAATGTCAAAATAGTTAATTGTAATAATTACTCTTCTTGAAATTATAGAAATAGGTAATTTCTTAAATGTAACTAGTTATTAATACTATTAGTATTACTAGGATAAACGTTGAATTTAGGCATTCCTAGATTTTAAATTGTTTTTTAAACAAAGTTTCATCTCCGATATATTTAATATGAATACTCATAAATTGATTCGGTCTCCTCCTGAAAACCAAAACAATCAAAATTTCAACTATTTATTAAATAAAATAATTAAATGCAGATAGAAACTAATATCATCAAACATTTTGATGGAAAACTTGAATTCAAATCCTATTTAGGTAACTTTTTTATTTACGGTGATTTACCTGTAAACTTAGGTTCGATGAACATTTCTTTGGTTTTTGAAGAAACCTATTCGTTGAACAAATACAGAATAAAAATCGATCTTTTTGAAAAAGAACAAGTAGTTAGGTATGCCAAGAAAATAAGTGAAGCGGAAAATATCAATTGTAATGAAATTGACATTCAACTTAGCTTATTAACGAACGAATTAGAGAAATACAGGGAATTAGATTTTATCAAAAACAAATTCTTATTTCCTTCTAAAACAAAATATGACTTAGAACCGAAAGAAGAAAGTGCGGCAAGAGAGTTATTAGAATCAACCGATTTAATGAACAACCTAAATTCACTTATCGAAGAAAGTGGTATTACTGGGGAAGAAAACAATCGTTTATTACTTTTCTTAATTGCTTCAAGTTACAAATCTTCAAATCCCTTACATACAATTATAAGTGGTTCGAGTGGCTCTGGAAAAAGTCACCTAACAAATAAAATTGCAGCTATGATACCTGAATAAGATGTTATCAATTTAACAAGGGTTAGAAATAAATCTTTTTTTAATTTTTGTGAAAAAGATTTAAAAAACAAACTACTGGTCATTCAAGATTATGATGGACTAGATATAGATGCTCAATATGCATTAAGGGAAATGCAATCTTCTAACTTTCTAAGTTATTCCGTATCAGTGAAAAACAAGTATGGTAACTATACTTCGCAAATTAAAAAAATTCAAACCCATTTTTCTAGCATCTGTACCACAACCAAAAATGCTATTTATTGGGATAATTCTTCTAGAAGCTTAATTATTGGTGTTGATGAAAGTGATTCTCAAACAAATAAAATTATAAATTATCAACGCTTAGCTAATAAAGAATTAAATTTCAAATCGAAACAAGAAACTAAAATCACATTAGTTAAAAATTGTGTTCGAATTTTAAAATCTTACGAAGTCATAAATCCTTTTGCTGATAAAATTTCACTACCTATTGAAATTAAATCCATTCGAAGGTTAAACCAACATTTTCAGGATTTTATTTCTCAAATCACGTTAATTCATCAATATCAACGTAAAAAAGATAAAAACAACAACCTCTACTCTACCATTGAAGATGTAGAAATTGCTGCCAATCTATTTTTTGAAATTCTAATAGGCAAAATAGATGAATTGGATAGCCAATTGAGGGTGTTTTTTGAGAAACTCAAAAAATATATTTCTAAACAAAGTAAAAACTATGAGTTTACTACCAAAGAGATTCGAGAAAACTTAAATGTGAGCAAAACACAAGTTTTTAGATTTTTCAATGAACTCAAGGAATTAGAATATCTAACAATCACCAAAGGCTCATCTAATAAAGGTTTTTATTACAAAATCAATCATTGGGATGATAATGTAAAAATGAAAATTGAATTAAAAAAAATGATTAACTCACAAGTAGTTGCTCTAAAAAAAAGAAAGAATGAAAAAAAATGAATTACGTAATAATGATTTCATAAAACACTATGAAATCTTTGATAGACATGTGAATTTAACAGGGTTAAAATCTAAAACAAATATGTATCAAAAACAGTTACATGAATTTCTTTTTTTCATGGAACAACGAAGTATAAAACAACTAAAAAACATTACTTCAACCGATTTAATAGCATATTATGAATATCTACAAAATAGACCCAATTTAAAACATGGTGGCACACTAAGCACCTCAACAATTGCTAATAATATGATTACCATCAATTCGTTTTTTGAATTAATGGTAGTAACGAAAGCTTTGCCTGGAATGGTAGTAATGCCAAGAAAAATTGTACGCGATAAAAAAGAACGCGACATTCTTACGAAAGAAGAGATAAACCAATTATTTAAAGTCTGTCAATCTAAAAAGGATAAAGCGATTCTTTGTTTAGTATATGGTTGTGGCTTAAGAAGAACTGAAATTGATTTATTAAACGTATATGATGTGATTTTTCAACGAAATATTCTGATCGTGAGAAAAGCAAAAAATGATAAACGACGTGAGATTCCATTATCCTTAAATATTCAAACCATTTTAAAAGATTATTTAGTTAATGAAAGGCATCTATATATCGATCCTAATAATGAATTACAAGATGCTTTT
>JBKCEW010000102.1:0-24855 GCA_046304235.1 Crocinitomicaceae bacterium
CATTTTGTCTATTCCAAAAATCAACATAGGCAGGATTTTCAGATAACGTTGCTATGGTTAGAGGGGGTATAAAATCAGAAGAGGCAGGAGTCATTATACATTTGACTTCTGCCCCTTGTTTTTTTAATAATCTAATCAGAAAAGCAATTTTATACGCAGCAATACCTCCCGTAATCCCGATAAGGATGCGTTTGCCTTTCATTTTATTTATTCTTCAATTTTACGAACATTGATTTTGTCTTCCAACATTTCACTCATTGCAATAGCAACTGGCTTAGGAAGTTTTTCGTAATATTTAGAAATTTCAATTTGTTCACGATTTTCAAAAACTTCTTCTAGGTTGTCAGTAGATGAAGCAAATTCGTGAAGTTTACTAGTCAACTCTTCTTTCAACTCTGAAGCGATTTGGTTAGATCTTCTTGACATTACAACGATAGATTCATACAAATTTCCTGTTTTTTCTTCGAAGTTAATTGTGTCTCTAGTTACCGTTGAACGCTCAGAATTAGTGTTTTTAAAATTCATATCTTTAATTTAATTAAGATTTTTATAAAATTTTCTTCAATTTAGCAATTTTCTCAGAAAGTTGAAAATTTAATTCACTTGAAGGAAACTCAATTACAAAGTTATTATATCTTTCGATAGTTTTAGCAATTCTCTCTGTTTTTTTCTCTTCTACACTATTAATTGCTAGTAAAAAGGAATTTCTGATTAAAATTTCAAATGTTTTCTCTTTGAATTTAGAAGTTGGGTAATCATTAATAAATGTTTCAGCTGTAGTTACAGCAGATACATAGTTTTCTGTTTTGTCATACAATTTTACAGATTCGAAATCCTTCAATTCAAGTCTACTTCTTAATTGATCCATCATGAAATTACAAGAATCAATCTTGGTTGATCTCGAGTACTTGTAAACAAAAAGTTGGATTTCATTCAGTGCAATATTTGTTTCCGATTGATCTAAAGAATATTTAGGGGTATCTTTAATCAAACAAATTAAATTTTTGAATGCTGCGTCTTCACACTTTGAACTCTCAGGAAATTTCTCAGAGAAAGTCGAATAATAATAAGATGCCATTAAATAATCTCCTAAATTAAAATTAGCATCAGCAAGGTTGAAGTAAGATTTCTCTCCTTGACTATTTTTAGGATTTCTCTGATATACTTGTTCGTATAAATTTATAGCCTTCACATAGCTTTTATCGTTAAACAATTCATTAGCAAGCACGTATTTTCTTTCGTAATCATCTGATTTGATTACTCTAGAATATTCAGAACATGCCGATAAAATAAAAACTAAAGAAAAAAAACTAAGAAAAACTTTCATCGAATATTATTTCACACGAATCATTTGACCAACATCAATAGTTTTGTTGGTTTTAATACCATTCAGGTCGGATATTTTATCTAAAGTTATACCGTATTGTTTGGCAATTTTAGATAAGTTATCTCCCGATTTGACTCTGTGGTATTTTCTAAACTCTTTTGGTGCAGTAGGTTTTGCATCTGTCTTATTCACTTTTTCAGCGATAGGCAACGCTACCCCTGCAAGCACATCACCTGCTTCTACACTATGGTCATGTTCTTCCTCTTGCTCTTCAGGAAATTCGATTTTAGGTTGTTGTCCTGGCAAGTGAACTTTAAATATATCTTTATATACTAACACATTAGCATCTTTAACATCTTTTTTAGCAAAATCGATAATGTGTTCCGGATTAATAGGAATGTCGTAAAAACGCACTTCAAAATGAAGGTGAGGACCGAAAGATCTACCGGTATTACCACCTAAACCAATTGGTTCACCAGCCACAACATCTTGATTGGGTAAAACAAGAATTTTACTTAAATGAGCATAAAAAGTTTCTAAGCCATTATAATGTCTTATCACTACTAAATTTCCGTAACCACCTTTATTGAATTTTGCATACCTTACTTTTCCACTCCAAGCTGAATATATCATATCTCCTGTTTTCAAAGAGATATCCACACCATGATGTGGTCTGCCGTGACGAGGCCCAAAATGAGAAGTCAAATAACCATCAAAGGGAACATGGAATTCTTTTGAAAGTGAATCACCAACACACAACCAAAGTGTATCTTCGAAATTAGCGATTGAATTTCTCTTTTTTGAAGCAAATAAAAAATCATTATCCCAATTCATTGAAAAATTCAAACGATTATCTTGGGTAACTTTTCTGTGAACTTCGTGATTTAAAATCCCGTCAAAGGTATTGTCTAAAAAAAATTCTTCTTGATCTGTATCAAAGATTAAATCTTCTTCGGTATTGATTGTTCTTCGTTGTTGAGAGAAACTGTAAACGGATGAAACAAGCAATAAGCCTAAAAGTACTTTTCTCATATATATCTATTTATCAAGCAAAAAAAGAATAAAAGATGCTTGTATTTAGCTTTAAAACAATTAAAATTTCTCCAAAAAAATTTCGAAGAAGTCCAAATATACAAAAATCGAACTTAAAATCAATATACTTCCATCACAAAAATATCATAGAATAATTTCTCATTAGGCTTCACAAGGTCTAAATAACCTTTAGCACCATATGCTTGTTCAGAAGGAACGACAATCCAAAGTTTATCAGATCTTTTACAATTCATCAAGCCTTTTTTAAGACCTTCGACAATTCCTTTGTCATCAAATTTCAACCTAAAGGGTTTATTTCTTTGGTAACTAATGTCATATTTTGGGTTTGTTGGAGTACCTACCATATAATGAAATTCAACTTGATTTTGCTCACCAGCGTGTTTATTCTCAGTCTTATTTTCTTCAAGTAACCAAACTTTTACTCCATCAATTATTTTTGTAGGATTGATTTTTTGTACCACTTTTAAACGAATGATGTTGTTTGCATTTGGAGGAATCAATCCTTTGATTCCATCTTTACCTCTCGCTAAATTAGAGGGGATAAAAATCTCAACAAAATCTCCTATACGTAGAGAAGTAAGTACGATATCCCAACCCTTGGTTTGCATACCATAACCAACCAAAAATGGTAGATTAGGTCTTGACAGCAGTTCATTTCCATCAACTAAGGTGCCATCTTCAAGAAAAACTTGGTAATTAATCAAAATCACATCCTCCTTATTAATCTCCCCCCCTTTCCCATGTTTAAACCATTTAATTTTCAAACCATTTTCAAAGGATTTTTGATCTTTTATTGTCGTTGGTTTCAATGTTTTATTTTCACTAAACGTCTGTTTTAAGTCAGACTTAATGACTTTCGGATTGTCAATATTTTCTTTTTCATTTGTTACACCTTCAACAGAACAAGAAAACAAAATGACAACTAAGGATAAATAGATATACTTCATAAATAGAATTTAAAATAAATCAACTAATTCAATTTCAACAACGAGTGATGTTGCAGGGGGGATTTTATTTTGATCTCCAGTAATACCATGTGCTAAATGAGATGAAACGATAAAGACTGCTTTTTCTCCTTTCCTCATTTTTTTTACCCCTTCTTGCACACCAGACTCAATGTCAGAATGATCTATTTTGAAATAAGATAGTTGGTTTTTGGGAGTTTCATAACACAAATCACCATTCAAAAAAGAAATTTTATATTTTACAGCAACTTCCATTCCTGGTTTAGCATGAATTTCCCCTTCTTTTTTCTTGATAATTTGGTAAAACAACCCCGAACCTGTTTGTTCCATTTTCCATTGGGGATGGTTTTCTAAATACATCAAGATATCCAGCTTCTCCTTTTTAGCTAGTTTTCGATTTAAATCCATCGATTTTTTCTTGTCCCAATCGATATCTTTTTGAAATTCATCATTTGAACTACAAGAATAAACCATAAGCAACGGAAGAATAAAAAATAAGGCCTTCATGGATTATTAATTTAAAAAGAATTGAGGAGCAACTTCAAAAAACAATTTTATTGCGTCTTCAATTTTGCCATCAAAACGCCCGCCAGAAGCATTTGCGTGTCCACCACCATTAAAGTGAGATGATGCTAGCACATTTACAGGATTGTCTCCCCCTTTAGATCTAAACGAGATTTTAACATAACCATCAGATTCGGTAAACAAAATAGCGACTTTCATACCTAAAATAGATAATGCAGTATTCACTAACCCTTCTGTATCTCCTTTTTGGTGATTAAAACGCTTCAATTCATCTTGAGTTAACCAGATATATGCTATTTTAAATTCTTCGTTTACTACCAATTTTTCAGCACACGCATACCCTTTCAAACGAAGACGATCTAAGGTATTTGTATCATTGATATTTTCATGTATAACAGCATGATTTATATCTAATTTAAGCAGTTTAGACACAACTTCATGTGTATGAGGAAGTACCGAAGGAAAACGAAACGAACCAGAATCAGTCATAATCCCTAAATACAAACAAATTCCAGCATCAGCACTTAAAAATTCAGTCCATCCAGCTTTATCTACCACATCATATACTAATTGACATGTGGAACATGAAGTAGTATCTGATAACATTACATCAACATAATTTTCGGGATGTAAATGATGATCGATCATTATCTTCTTTGCATGAGTTCCTCTTAAAGCATTTCCCATGTCTTCTCCCATCCTTCCAGGCTCATTATAATCCAAAGAAAAGATTAATTCGGCTTCGTTCATTAAAGTAACGACCTTTTCTTTATCTTCTTCCCAATTTTGTATTTCATCTACAAAAGGTACCCAATGTAAATAATCGGGAGCTGGATCAGGATGACATACAACTACATCTTTCCCTAAAGATTTCAAAACCAAATACAAACCAAGCGAACTTCCTATCGAATCGCCATCAGGTGATTTATGAGATGTAATTACAATTTTTGATACATTTTCTACTAAATGTTTTATTTCTTGGTATTTATTCATGAATTGAATTCATTTTTTATGATCGGCCTATTTATATTAGAAACTTATTTAACAAATGTCAATAATGATTTCATCTCATTATTAATTCTAGCACCTAAATCAGCTGATACAGGAACAAGTGGTAATCTTAGATGTTGTGACATAACTCCTCTATTTTCTAAAGCTACTTTTACACCTCCAGGGTTTCCTTCTTCGAAAAACATCTTAGTTATAGGTAGTAAATCGTTGTGAATTAATTTAGCAAATGAAAAATCTCCATTTAACGAAGCATTAATCATCGATGAAAATACCTCCGGTAACGCATTTGCTACAACCGAAATAACTCCTACTGCACCACAAGCAATTAATGGCATCGTAATCGCATCATCTCCAGATAAAACAGAAAAACCTTCTGGAGCAAGTCTAATTATATCCATAATCTGATCCATATTGCCAGAGGCTTCTTTCACAGCTACAATATTAGGTAGTTCGGCTAATCTCAATGTTGTTTGAGCTAACATATTTGAACCTGTTCGACCAGGAACATTGTATAAAATGATTGGCAATTTACTAGCTTCAGCTATCGCTTTAAAATGTTGGTAAATACCTTCTTGCGTAGGTTTGTTATAATACGGCGAAACAGAAAGTATTCCATCCACACCAGCAGGAACGTTTGCAATTGCTTTTTCAACTTCTATGGTATTGTTACCTCCTACACCATAAACTATTGGTAATTTACCCGCATTCTCTTGAATTACAAATTCTAAAATTGCTTGTTTTTCTTCGTTTGATAAAGTTGGCGACTCTGCAGTAGTTCCCATCACTACCAAAAAATCAGTACCTCCGTTTAACTGAAGTTGAACTAATTTTCTTAACGCATCAAAATCTACTGATTTATCTGAATTGAATGGTGTTACTAATGCTACACCAGTACCTTTAAACTTATTCATACGATTTAATTTAACACACCAAATTTAGTGAAATTAACAACAGATTTTATACAGATATGAAGTAACTAAAATTATATAACCTATAAATTTAATTCAATAACTGAATAAACTCATTTTCAGATAGAATCTTCACTCCCAACTTTGTGGCTTTCTCCAATTTTGCTGGCCCCATGTTTTCTCCTGCAACTATATAGGTTGTTTTTGCAGAAATAGAACCTACATTTTTCCCTCCGTTATCCTCTATTATTTTTTTTAATTCATCCCTTGAAAAAGTTGAAAAAACACCTGAAACAACAAAAGACATTCCTTCAAAACGATTGGAAGTCAACTCTTTTTTTTCTGCCTCAAATTGAACTCCTGATTGCTTTAATTTTTCGATAATTTCGATGTTTTCAATATTTTGAAAATATAAAATAATTGATTCAGCAATTTTATCACCTATTTCATCTACTGCGATTAAATCTTCAAAAGTTGCATATTGAAGTTTTTCGATTACTCCAAAGTGTTCAGCTAGTTTTTTAGCAACTGTCTCACCAACAAAACGAATCCCTAAAGCAAAAAGTACTCTTTCAAAAGGAACATTTTTAGAAGCCTCGATGCTTTTTAATAAATTATTCGCTGACTTTTCAGCCATACGTTCTAAGTTATAAATTTGATCGAAATGCAATGTATATAAATCAGCAACATTTCTTACTAAAGCAGCTTTATATAAAGCATCAATCGTTTCAGAACCTAACCCATCAATATTCATTGCTTTACGAGCAATAAAATGCTCCATTCGTCCTTTTACTTGCGGAGGACACAAAGCATCATTGGGACAAAAATGATTCGCTTCACCTTCAGTTCGTTCTAAAACAGAACCACATTCAGGACATTTTTCAGGAAAAACAATCTTTGAAACCTTATCATTACGTTTTTCGAGGTTAACACCTACAATTTTCGGAATAATCTCCCCTCCTTTTTCAACGTAAACACAATCATTTAAGTGTAAATCATATTTTTCAATTTGATCAGCATTGTGAAGTGATGCTCTTTTCACAATCGTCCCTCCTAATTGCACAGGATCTAGATTTGCAACAGGTGTTATTGAACCTGTTCTACCTACCTGAAAAACGACTGATTGTAAGGTTGTTTCTACACGTTCAGCTTTAAACTTATAAGCAATTGCCCATCGAGGAGACTTAGCTGTAAACCCTAATTCTTGTTGAGCATCATAATTATTTACTTTAATAACAACTCCGTCAATCTCAAAAGGTAGGGAATCACGTTGCTTGTCCCAATATTCAATAAATTCCATTATTCCATCAATAGAATCCGTTTTTTGAATGTATTTATCCTGTATAAGCGGAATCTTAAAGCCCCACTCTTTTGCTTTCAAAACACTTTCAAAATGTGACTCTAAAGGTAAATCGTCACCATATAAACCATATAAAAAACAATCCAAACCACGAGACGCTACAATACGCGAATCTTGTTGTTTTAGTGTGCCTGACGCAAGGTTTCTAGGGTTCGCATATTCGGGTTCTCCTGCCTCTCTTCGATCTTCATTAACTTTTTTAAATTTTGTCAAAGGGTAATATATCTCCCCTCTAATTTCAAAATCGGATGGATAATTTCCTTGGAGTTGAAGAGGAATTGTTTTAATCGTTTTAACATTTGCTGTTACATCTTCACCTGAAGTTCCATCACCACGGGTTACTGCTCTAACTATTTTTCCGTTTTCATAGGCAATACCAATAGCTACACCATCGTATTTCAATTCACAAACATATTCAATTTTGGCTTCAATGCTTTTTTTGATTCTATTCTCCCAATCAATAATATCTTCTCTAGAATAAGTGTTTGCTAGTGAAAGCATTGGAAAACGATGTTTAACTGAAGAAAACTTTTTGGTAATATCTCCACCAACTCTTTTTGTTGGACTTAAATCAGAAGCAAATTGAGGGAAAGCTTTTTCTAATTTAATTAGATCATTTAATAACATATCGAAATCATAATCAGAAATCTCAGGATTACTTTCGACATAATATAAATGATTGTGATGATTTAACTCTTTTGTAAGTTTTTCAATTTTTAACTTTGCTTCTTGTGCCTCCATTTTTATTTTAAACTTGCTTTTATAAATCTGTTCTTCCCCTGTAAATCTTGTAAAATAATTACATTTTCAAATCCGATTTCTTCTAACATTTTTTTTGATTCATAACCATAATCTTCGTGAGTTTCAAAATAGAGCAATCCTTTGTTTTTTAATTTATTCGCCGCATGTTTCGCTATAGATTTATAAAAAACCAATGGATTTTCATCGGAAACAAATAAAGCCAAATGCGGTTCAAAATCCAATACATTTTTCTCCATTTTCTCTTTATCCTTAAAAGGAATATAAGGAGGGTTAGAAACAATGATATCAATGGATTTATCCTCAATATCAATTGGAAGATTTTCTAAAACATTTCCATACAAAAAAGATACAGCAACATGATTAAGCAACGCATTTTTCTTAGATAAATCGATAGCATCTTGAGAAAACTCAATCCCAATCACTTTAGATTCTTTGAGGTTTTTAGCCAATGAAATGGCAATACAACCTGTACCAGAACATAAATCTAAAAGATTTAAATTTGATTTATTTTGATTTTCCTTAATTATCAAATCTACTAATTCTTCAGTCTCAGGCCTAGGTATTAAAGCTCTTTTATCACATTTAAATTGAAGATCATAAAACCAAGTATTGCCAATTATATATTGAAAAGGCTCTTTATCTTGTAGGCGTTTTACGACACTTCTAAAAAACAAAAGATCAGATTCAGAAAGTCGATTATTAGAAGAAAGCAGAAAATCGGTATCGCTTAAGTTTAAACGTTGACAAACCGATTTTTTAAAAAAATAATTTATTTCACGTTCAGAGTAAAAATCTGAAAGTCTTTCTAGCATATACGATTTAATAGCTGAGACCGTATTTTCTATTACAAACATATTAACGTTGCTTGAAGTAATAGGTATACCCAAATCCAAAAGAAAAGAATTGTGTTGACTTTTGATAATCATCCGAGCTATACTCTTTTGCATCAGTAAAGCCTAGACTAGAAGGGTTAAAGATATAATTTTGAAAGGTATACCCAAGATTCCATCGAAATGATGAAAACTCATCTGCTGTAATAATAAATGAAAAAATTGGCTCAATGAAAGCAATGTTTTTGGTTGGAGTACCTAATCCTAAATCCCTGTTGTTTACTGAATAAAAATTCAATTGAGAATACCCTGTTTTAACACTAAAATCTGTTCCTATCCTATCCGTATAAAATTTTTCATATCCGAGTTCTATAAAAGCTCCAAGAGAGTGTATAGCACCAACGTTGTTTTTATCTGGTGAAAGGACGTGATTAATCCAAAAGAAATTGTAATTTGCACCAACTCCGACTGAAATATTATTTTTAAAGTTGTAATGATAATATGGAGAAAAATTGACCATTCCTTGTAGAAATCCTTTGAACCCTTTATTGGACAAACCTATAGGTAAACCCAATTCTAATGTTAGCGAATGTTTAGGATTTATTCGAGTATAAATGGCATCATCTATATCCTCTATTTCATCTTGAGCGAAAAAAGATAGTGAGAAAAATAAACAAATTGAGACAATTAAAAATTGAGCAACTTTTGATACTAGCATACTTTAAAATTAATGTAATGGCAATATACAAATAATCTTTTAAGTCTTAGCAATCAGAGAAAGAATGAGTAAAAATTAATCTTTAACACATCTTACAGAAAGAGCATCGCGTTTGTCAGCATGCCCAACAAACAATTGGACATCATTATAGCCAACTTCTCTGCCCCAAGAACTTAACTCTCCATTTTGAGTAGCTGTCCACCAATACGCATTGCGACCAATTCCATTAAAAGAACCATTTATACCATAATTTCCTTTAGGTAAAGCAAAAAAGCCGCTTTCATTTGTTGCTCCAGTATTTGGTGATTCCCAATGAAGTTTAGACTTCATTTTTCCGCCTGCAATTTCATTTCCTCCTAAGTTTTTAGCAAGCGTATCCCATTCAGCATTAGTTGGAACATGAAAACCAATAGGACACACCTTCCTCAAATCACTCACTACCATCCAATTATACAAAACACCATGTTTAACATCATGTTTATAAAACATAAAAGCACCTGCATTCCATTGACTCCAAACAGTGCTATCCGAAACAAAAGGTATCGGTTGTCCGTTTCTGTATTTTGTTACTTTGAGATTATCTGCCATCCACTCTTGTTTACCAATAATCACCGTTTTATATACATTTCCTTCAATATCTTCGATACCGCCCCCCGATTTTTGAGCAAACATATTAAAAGTTAAAAAAGTAAACAAAACACATTTGAAATTGAAGCTCATAATCATTTTAATTTTAATAACCATTAAAAATTGAATCCCTAAATATAATCAGAAAAAACGTTTTCAAAATTATCACATAACATAAAATTACCCTTTAGTTAAAATAAAATTAACATAATGATAATATTGTAGCCTCTACTTAAAGTAAGTACATTTACAAAATGAAAGTAAATAAAGGAATACTTTACATGATTGGTTCAGGATTATGTTTCATGCTTGTTAATTTTTTTGTAAAAATTTTAACCAATGGACCATCATCTAGTACACTTCCGGTATATTCCTCATTTCCAATACATGAATTGGTTCTGTTTCGATCTATCATCTCGTTTTCAATTAGTGCTTTCATATTGAAGTCTAAAAGTTTACCCATCATTGGACAAAATAAAAAATGGTTGTTGATCAGGGGAACAGCTGGAATGATTGCTTTGACTTTGTTTTTCTACACAATACATACTCTGCCCATTGCTATCTCATCAACTTTACAATATTTAGCTCCTATATTCACTTTAATATTTGCAACTATTTGGTTAAAAGAAAAAATAAAGTGGCTTCAATGGCTATGTATTATTATAGCTTTAAGTGGTGTATTTGTTATTGGTATAGGTAAAAACACTTTTGAAAATGAGGGGATTTCACACTCTTTTTCCTTATATACCTGGATTATAATCGGTGTTATATCAGCTATTTTCTCTGGGTTGGCCTATGTTTCTGTTGTTAAACTAAAAAACACAGAACATCCTTTACATGTTGTTATTGCATTTCCTATGATTTCGTTACCTGTTATGACTATTTGGACTTGTTTTGACTTTGTGCTACCTCAAGGGGTAGAATGGATTTATGTATTAATATTAGGAATATTTACACAAATTGCACAAGTGTTTATGACCAAAGCCTTTATGTTTGGAGACGTCACTATTGTAAGTCCATTTCAATATTTAGGCTCAATTTATGCCATTCTAGTAGGGACATTTTTGTTCCATGAAATATTACCCTTCAGTTCTTTTTCGGGTATTTTCTTAATTTTAGCCGGTGTATTATTGAATATTTTAGTTAAGCATTATTACCAAAAAAGAAAACATGCGTAAAATCAACCGATCAGATATCTCCCAATTTGGTACTCTTGAATTACTTGCAAAACAAGCTGTAGAAGGTTTTATTACTGGTTTACACAAAAGCCCATTTCATGGTTTCTCTGTTGAATTTGCTGAACATAGGATTTACAATCAAGGTGAATCAACGAAACACATCGATTGGAAATTATATGGTAAAACGGATCGATTATACACCAAAAAATATGACGAAGAAACCAATTTACGCTGTCAGTTACTTTTTGACACCTCCAGTTCGATGTATTTTCAGGAAGGAGACAATTTATCTAAAATAGAATATGCGATTCTTGCAGGAGCATCAATCATGGAACTCCTAAAAAAACAAAGAGATGCTGTAGGAGTTACTTGTTTTGATACAGATTTAAATCTGCATACGCCTGCAAAATCATCTCAGAGTCATCTTCATTTTTTGTATCAAGAATTAGAAAAATACCTCCATGAATATAGACCAAATCAGGCTCATTCTACAGATTTAATCACTTCACTCCATACAATTGCAGAATCTATACATAAAAGGAGTTTAGTGATTTTATTTAGTGATCTGCTTGATTCGCCTGAAAAGGAGTCTGAATTTATAGAGGCGATTCAACATTTAAAATATAACAAACACGAAGTAATTGTTTTTCATGTAACAGACAAAAAACAAGAAATTGATTTTCAACTACCTAATCGCCCTATTCGTATTGTCGACATGGAAACGCAAGAAGAAATACGACTACAACCTAATGAATTTAAAGAAAACTACAAGGAAAAGGTACAATCCTATTTTGAAAAAATAAAATTAAAACTTGGACAACAAAAGATAGATTTCATTCAAATTGATACAAACGAACCTTTGAATTTTTTATTACAACAATTTCTATTAAAAAGAAGAAAAAGTAAGTAAAAATTAATCTTCTTTGTGAGCTTTGCCGAGTAAATCTAAAACCGTTTTAACAGGACTGAAAGCTTTAGTTGGAATTTCTACAAAAATGGTATTCCAATAAGCCATAGATCCGTTCCATAACCCAGGAAATTCAGAAAAGGAAATGTTTTTTCCTTTGTATTTTTTATTCACAACAAAGTATTTACTGTCATCACAAAAATTCCTTAAATCAAAAGGTTTTCCATTACTATCCTTATTAACAGCGACAATAACAACCGGATTAAAGTGAGTTGATTGGACCATTAATCGATATTGCTTCCCTTTCAGGTTAATTTGAGATTTCTCAACTATTTGTTTGGAAATCTTTCCTTCTTCCTCAACCCAAAATGGACCTCCACCCGCTTGTCCTTCATTTCGAACCATACCACATATTCTAAATGGGCGGTTCAATAAATCAGGTATATCTTGATCAGTTAGTTCTGAGATTAAATTTGGGTGTAAAAACTGATAGCGATTATTTAATTTAATTAATTCATCCACCGATGGAGACTTAATTAATTTACCGATTCGTTCTTGAAACCAAATCGCCATGCCTCCTAAATACTTCCACGTTTCTTGAGAAACTTTAGATTTAGCAAAATGTTGAACGTTATCAATATTTTTGATAAAAATCAAATCAGAAGTTATAGTATTTAAATTATCCAAAAGTGCTCCGTGTCCTGAAGGTCTGGTAAGAATATCACCATTATCCAAGAACAATGGATTTCTTTCATCGTCAAAAGCTATAGCATCAGTAGACGCATCTTGATAAGAAAAAGCAACTTCTACATCATGACCAATAACTCCTTGTAGACCAGTCAATTCTTGATCAATCTTCTCTTCAAACGCAGCTTTAATTGTGTAATGAAAAGCCGTGTTTTCTTCTTTGACCTGTAATCCTTGTAACAGTTGCTCTTGATAGGGATTCAACACAAAAGGTCCATTTTTATGAAATGGAATTAATCCTTTTGGTAGATCACCATATCCCATTCCTACCTCAGTCAATAAATAACGAACAAACTCGTCTAGATTTATATCATTATTTTTAATTTTCTTACGAATATCAATTGGTAATTTGTTGAAAAAAGCGAAATCCTCGATATAATTCAAAAATCGCTCTACTTGACTGGTATTTTCCTCGGTGGGATCTTCTAAAAAATCAAATAAAAACTGAAACATTCTTGATCCAGAACCAGAAGCGGGTATAAAAAAGGTTGTTTTTAAATCTGTGTTTTCAAATTTATTAATCAATAACTCTCTTTGTTCTTCATCAGAATTGATGATTCCTTCACCTAATTTACAAGGGCTAACCAATTTTAATTCAGGTTGTTCACCAAAAACTCTATCCCTTTGTGCATCTACACTGTTTACATCAATTTGTACGGACTTCATGATTCAGAATCTTTTTTGTTTATTTGTAGTGTGAATATAATATGCGAATATATTAAATACTTTGCAAAAGCCAAAGGGAGACATCATATACATTCTCCATTTGTTTTTGATTTAATAGACGTATGTTTTTCTCAAAAAGTTGCTGAAAAGGATAAAAAAATACTCGCTCAATATACTTCATTGTTGTACAACGATAAAAACAAATACGAATTTGATTCCTTTGGCGCAGGATCAAAAAGAAAACAAACACACATACAAATCAAGAATTTTGCAAAGATTGCTAGATCTAAAGGTAAATACTGGGAATTATTATATAAAATATCAAAACATTATAAACCAAAACGAATTTTAGAGCTCGGTACTAACTTTGGTTTTGGAAGTCTGGCAATTTCTCTAGGTAATTCTTTAGGTGAAATAGATACAATAGAGGGAAGTAAAACGCTATATGAAATAAATACAAAAAACAGTACCACTTTACCAAATCATAAAATCAATTTTCATCACACAACTTTCGATAGATTTTTTGAAAATCAAACAGAAATCAAATACGATCTCATTTTCATTGATGGAGATCATACAAGTAAACAATTATTTAAACATCTAGAAAAAAGCTTAAAACACACTCACAATGATACTATTATTATCATTGATGACATTCGATGGTCTACCGATATGTTACAAGCTTGGAAACAAATCATATTAGATAAGCGTTTTCATTTAACGATAGACCTATTTAAATTAGGTATAGTTTTACTGAAGCAAAATAAAGAAAAAGAACATTTTATTTTACATTATTAAATTATGAAAATATATACACGCACAGGTGATGGGGGCACTACACAGTTAATTGGAGGTACTCGTATACCTAAGCACGCTATTCGAATAGAGTCATATGGGTCCGTAGACGAGCTTAATTCATATTTAGGTTTAATAAGAGATCAGTCTATAAACCTCAAGTATGTTGATCAAATTATTTCAATCCAAGACAGATTATTCACTATAGGCTCCCATTTAGCGTCAGATCCAAAAAAATCAACAATGAAACTTCCTGAAATCAGCACAGATGACATCAAAGAATTGGAAGATTGGATTGATGAAATGGATGCTACGCTACCAACAATGAAATCTTTTGTTTTACCTGGCGGACATACCACAGTCTCTTATTGTCATATAGCTAGATGTGTTTGTAGAAGAGCAGAAAGAATGACCAATCACCTTCACGAAGAAGAAACTGTCGATTTAGTAATTCTAAAATATTTAAACCGTTTGAGTGACTATCTATTTGTTCTTTCTCGAAAACTCACACAAGATTTGGGTGCACCTGAACAACCATGGATTCCGAAATATTAGTTTTTAGGGATTAAAAAGCAATAAAGTAGCTTGTAAAATTAAAATTGATTTGTTCGAAGCATCACCAATGTGCATGCCTCTATTGCTTCTATTCCATTAATATTTAATTCATTTTGAAAATATTTATTCTCTGTACCAGGATTAAAAATCACTCTTTTAGGATTTAATTGAATAATAAGATCGTAATAATTCTCTTGTAATTTTGGATTTATATATAATGTAATAGTGTGTACTTCCTCCCACATTTTCCATTCATTTTCAATTTTCAAACCACATACATCGGCTTTTTTCTGAGAAAATGGAATAGGTTGGTGCTTATACTCCAATAACATTTCTACTGCTTTATAAGCATATCGATCAGGATTATTACTTGCACCGATTACTAGAACTTTCATGGTAGAATGATTAATTTTAATGGTAAGTGTTAAATAAAAGCTGCCCGATTGACAGCTTTTCGTTTATGCTTCGTTTTTCTTTTTTCGGTCTGTATAAATACCAGCACCTATTGCTAACAAAACTAGAATTGAAGCAATTGAAGCTAAAGTACCCGAAGAATGATATTTTGGTAAATCAAATGTAAACTCGATTTTATGTTTACCTGCAGGGACTTTCAATCCTCTTAATAAATAATCTGTTTTAACAATATCAACCTCTTTTCCATCTAATTTAGCTGTCCAACCTTCAGGATAATAAATTTCAGAAAAAACAGCAAATTGTTCCGAATTTGTATTAGAGGAATAAGAAATTTTGTTTGGTTCATAGGAAGTCATTTTAATCGTCCCTTGTGCATCAAATTTAGACTTACCAATTTTTGAAAATTCATCAGTTAGCATAATAGCTTCTTCATTTGGTTTAAACTCCTTCGCATTTTTGATTTTAACCAATTTCAAGAAAGACTTCGCAGTATCCATTTCCAACGTTTGTAATGGAACTAAATTTGTTTTTCCGTTTACATCCATCACAAACATTGCTTCCATACCTTCTGTTAAACCATTAGACATTGGTACTGATATTGTATCTGACTTCAAAACATATTGAATCTTATCCGAACTAAACGCCTTTATTTTACTTGAAGCTATACCATTTACTAAAAGTGTTCCTTGGAAAGCATTCTCTAAATCAAGTAGAGAACCTAAAGAACGAATTTCATCGTTTGGATTATTTACTTTTCTAATTGAAGAAACAAACCAAGCATTACCAAGTGCTGTAGGATTCGGTTGAACCTGATTACCATTTGAAATAAAATATTTAACATTTAGCATGTCATATACCTTATAATTAGAAGTTGTAATATGAAAATCAAATAGATTTTGAATATTTCTCAATTTCGCACCATGATACCCACCTAAAGCTTTGTGAAAATAGGATGAATTAGCACTATTAAAACCACCAGACATGTCAAAAACACGATAGTTTGTGTTTTTATTTAATTCGGAAAACTTATATGCATCAATAACACGAGATTTCGCCGCGCCAGAAAGTTCCAATTCCATTGCTTTAGCAATACCTTCGTTTTCAGCTTTCTTCAAAATACTTTTCAGTTTAGGATTACTAGCAATTTCGTTTTCCATAATGCTTCTATCTGCAACAGAGGCCTCCATTGGAAATAAAGTTTGGCCCCTTTCAGCCCAAAATTTATACCCATTTCCTTGTTCTTGATTACCTAGATAATTTTTTGCTACAGGAATCAAATCAATTGCAGTTATTACCACCAAACCAATAACTACTAAATCTGACTTCATTTCTGTATAAAACAAGGCTGCAATCAACCCAATTGCAAGAATGGTCAACAAAATTGATCGATTCATGCTATCGTTAAAAATCGATTCTCTCACCTTTTTTATCCCCTCAAAACCTTCTAAATATGGTGCACTTTGTTGTTTAATAAATTGATCCAGTTGTGTAGGATTATTTACATCCAGCTGATATTGTGTAAGAAGAACAGATGGATCCATCCCAAGTATTTGCGATTTAATATTTGATTCTACATTATCGATTTGAATTTGATCATTAGAAGATGCATACCCATCTCCTAAACCAACTGATTTTATGGCAAATAATAAAACAACAAAGACACCAGAAGCAATTAAAAACATCTTCTTTTTTTCTTTGATTAATTCTCTCTCTTTGATTAAATAATCTAAAAATAAAACACCTAAAATTGGCACACACAACTCAACCATAACAAGTATAATAGTAACTGCTCTAAACTTATTATATCCAGGTATGTTTTCAAGAAAAAAATCAGTTAATCCCATGAAATTTTTACCCCAAGAAAGCGCAAGAGTTAATATAGTAACTCCAAAAAGAGCCCATTTTACTGGATTTTGTAAAAATACTAAACCTAAAAGCGCTAAGAAAACAACAATGATACCTATGTAAACTGGACCTGATGTCATCGGTTGTTCTCCCCAATAAACGGTTGAATTCATTACGTTTTTGCGTTGTTCAGGAGATAATTCTACCTTGTCTACATGCTCTGCAAAAGGTGAATCCGCTAAGGCGACAGTCCCTCCACCTTTCACATAAGGAGATATCAATGTAAATGATTCACCAACACCATAACTCCATTGTGTAATGTAATCTTTATCCAAACCAGTGGTTGAATTTTCAGCATTTGAAACACCATTTGGTAATATTGTGATATCATTCCCACCTCTAATTGTGTGTTTTGCATAATCTTTAGTCATGGAAATATTTCCATAATTAACCAATAATGCTAAAAAATATGCCACACCTATTCCCAAAGATGCAATCAAAAAGCGTTTAAAATCTTTCTTTAATAAGGCATTTACAAACATTACTATACACAAGCCAACTAATAATATCCCAAGATAATAGGTTACCTGTAAATGATTCATTGACAGTTCAATCAACATAAATAACGCAGATAAAATTATACCCCACTTCAAATTACGTTGATAAGACATTATAAATGCCCCTACTACGGGTGCCATAAAAGCTACAGCGAGTGCTTTGGTATTGTGACCCGCTTGAATAATAATGATATCATAACTTGAAAAACCAAAAGCTAAAGAACCAAGAAGTCCAACCCAAGGGTTAATATTCAAACACAACATCAGAATATAAAAACCCAACATGTAAAGCATAGCAGGACCTGCAGGAGGAGGAAGAACTTTTAAAAAACTATCAATTGCATTTTTAATATAGTTTCCTTCATAAATTACAGAAATTTGAGTTGAAGGCATACCGCCAAACATAGAGTTTGTCCACAATGTTTCTTTCCCTGTATGCTCTCGATAATATTGAATTTCGTGAGAAGCACCTCCGAATTGTTCAATATCATGTTGTTTCAATCCATATCCTTGAAATTGAAGATTAAAATAAACGAAAGTTACTGTAATGATAATTCCAACTACAGTAAAATGCTTCCAATTTGATTTAAAAAACTGTTTCATAATTTATTAAACTAAAAAAGTCCACTTAGTTAAAGTGGACTTAAATTTATACTTCTTCATAGTCAACATCCTGGAAATTGGTCGGCTTATTTTTTCCTAGAATATTAATTTTTCCTGTGTTTTTTTTATAAAAAGACCGATTTCTTTCTAATTCTTTTTGAAAATCTTCGTGCCTTTTTTGTTCCGCTAAATTCCTTTTTACAATTAAAAGCTGACCTAAAAATCGAAGTAATACAGCTCCTCCGATTATCATCAGAATCATTTTAAAGGTTCCTTGAATACTAGCGATTAGTACCATTATCTAGACAAATGCATGTTTCGTTCTGAATATATCTTTACAAAGAAAGGATCTTTTAAGTTTTTAACAAAACGAATTCCTTCTCCCGTAGATTTCATTTCAGGACCTAATTCTTTTTTCACATCAGGGAATTTCTCATAGGAGAAAACTGGAATTTTAATTGCATATCCTTCTTTTTTAGGATTGAATTTAAAATCCTTCACTTTAGAATGGCCTAACATCACTTTTGTTGCATAGTTAACATAAGGTTCATCATAAGCTTTTGCAATGAAAGGTACTGTTCTAGAAGCTCTTGGGTTTGCTTCAATTACATATACTTTATCATCTTTAATAGCAAACTGAATATTGATTAATCCTTTCGTTTTTAAAGCTAAAGCTACTTTTTTAGTTATCTCTTCGATTTGAAGCAATACCATGTCTCCTAAATTATATGGAGGCAAAACTGCATAAGAATCACCAGAGTGAATACCTGCAGGTTCAATATGTTGCATGACACCAATGATATACACATCTTCGCCATCACAAATAGCATCAGCTTCCGCTTCGATTGCACCTCCAATAAAATGGTCTAACAAAATCTGATTGCTCCCCATTTCACCGATGATATCAACCACATGGTGTTCTAATTCTTCTTTATTGATAACAATTTTCATTTTTTGTCCACCCAAAACATAAGAAGGGCGAACTAACAATGGAAATCCTAAATCATCCGATAATTTTAATGCTTGTTCTGCATCTTCAACTACACCATACTTAGGGAAAAGAACATTATTTTCTTCTAATAATTTAGAAAAACGTCCTCTATCTTCTGCCAAATCTAACGCTTCATAACTTGTACCAATGATTTTAATACCAAAACGATGAAGTTTCTCCGCTAACTTAAGTGCTGTTTGACCACCCAACTGAACAATAACCCCTTCAGGATTCTCATGTTGAATAATATCATAAATATGTTCCCAGAAAACAGGTTCAAAATATAATTTGTCAGCAGTGTCGAAATCTGTAGAAACTGTTTCTGGGTTACAGTTGATCATAATTGTTTCATAGCCACACTCTTTCGCTGCTAAAACACCATGGACACAACTGTAATCAAACTCAATTCCTTGACCAATTCGGTTTGGTCCTGAACCTAGTACAACAATTTTCTTTTTATCTGTAACGATACTTTCGTTTTCATACTCGAAAGTTGAATAGTAATAAGGTGTTTTTGCTTCAAACTCCGCAGCACATGTATCTACTAATTTGAAAACACGTTTGATACCCATTTCAGTTCTTTTCACATGAACCTCAGACTCTAAACAACGAAGTAAATGAGCAATTTGTCTATCAGCATACCCTTTTTGTTTTGCTTCAAACATCAACTCTTTCGGGAAATTACCTAAATGGTATTTCTCAATTTTACGCTCTAGCTTGATTAAATCTTCAATTTGCTTTAAAAACCAAAAATCGATTTTTGTTTTATCGTGAATCGTTTTAAACGGAATTCCTAATTTAATAGCATCATAAACATGGAATAAACGGTTCCAAGATGCATTTTCTAACGAATGTAAAATTTGCTCTTGGTTTGTTAATTCTTTCCCGTCAGCTCCTAATCCGTTACGATTAATTTCCAACGATTGACATGCTTTTTGTAATGCTTCTTGGAACGATCGACCAATTCCCATAACTTCCCCTACTGATTTCATCTGAAGACCTAATCTTCTGTCAGTACCAGGGAATTTGTTAAAGTTCCATCTTGGTATTTTAACGATTACATAATCTAAAGTAGGCTCGAACAACGCAGAAGTACTTTTTGTAATTTGGTTTTTCAACTCATCCAAGTTGTAACCAATCGCCAATTTCGATGCAATTTTAGCAATCGGATATCCTGTTGCCTTAGAAGCTAGTGCAGATGAACGAGAAACACGAGGGTTAATCTCAATCGCAATAATTTCTTCTTTTTCGTCAGGTGAAACAGCAAACTGAACGTTACATCCTCCAGCGAAATTACCGATTGAACGCATCATTTTGATTGACATGTCTCGCATGCGTTGGAAAGTCGTATCAGACAAAGTCATTGCAGGAGCAACCGTAATCGAGTCACCTGTATGTATTCCAAGAGGGTCAAAATTTTCGATTGAACAAATAATAACCACGTTATCATTGTTATCTCTTAATAACTCCAACTCATATTCTTTCCAGCCTAAAAGCGCTTTATCAATCATCACCTCATGAATCGGTGATAATTGTAAACCTCTTTCTAATAAAGTATCAAATTCTTTTGGATCATGTACCACAGAAGCACCCGCACCACCAAGTGTAAACGATGCTCTGATACACAAAGGGAATCCAAATTCTTGTGCAATTTCTTTTCCTTCCAAGAAAGATTTAGCTGTTTTCTGAGGAGCCATAGGAACATCTATTTTCCCCATTAACTCTCTAAACTGTTCTCTATCTTCCGTAATATTAATCGCATCAATATCAACACCGATCATTTTCACTCCGTACTCTTCCCAAATCCCCATTTCCTCACACTTCATAGCAAGGTTTAGTCCTGTTTGACCTCCCATAGTAGGAAGAACAGCATCAATTTTGTGAAGATTTAAAATTTTCTCGATGTACTCCGGTTCCAAAGGCCATAAATAAACATTATCCGCAACAATCTTATCAGTCATAATTGTTGCAGGATTAGAGTTTATTAAAGTAACTTCAATTCCTTCTTCACGAAGAGAACGAGCGGCTTGAGAGCCAGAATAATCAAATTCGCAAGCCTGCCCTATTACTATAGGACCACTTCCGATGATTAATACGGATTTAATGGATTCGTTTTTTGGCATAAAATGCGCTATTTAGATTTCAATTTGACAAAAACTATACTACAAATTGAGCGCAAATTTAATTAAATATTTTTGGATAGCAATTGAAACATTTCCACAATTCAGAATAAAACTCAACAAATAAATTGACTTACTCTTATTAATTTACAGCCGTTTGATTTTAAATATTTTACAACTAAATATTTTTTTGAAATTAAATTTATGTAAATCGTTGATTTTTTCATTTTAATTTTATTTTTTTGTGCCAAATTTAACTATCAAAACTAAGACCTATGTATTGGACTTTAGAGTTAGCATCTTATTTGGAAGACGCTCCTTGGCCAGCAACAAAAGATGAGTTGATTGATTTCGCTATCCGTCATGGTGCACCTTTGGAAGTGGTTGAAAACTTACAAGATTTAGAAGATGAGGGTGATGTTTATGAAAGCATCGAAGAAATTTGGCCGGATTATCCATCAAAGGACGATTTCCTTTTTAATGAAGATGAGTATTAAAAACTAGATTGTATAAAAAAACCCAGTTTCGCAACTGGGTTTTTTTATTATCAATTTCTACCTCCTTCAAGGGAGGAAGGTTTACACATTAAATCTAAAGTGCATAATATCGCCATCTTCAACTACATATTCTTTTCCTTCTACCTTAAATTTACCTGCATCTTTCACAGCTGACTCAGAACCATAGGTTGTGTAATCTACATATTTCATTACTTCAGCACGAATAAACCCTTTTTCGAAATCTGTATGGATAACACCAGCAGCTTGCGGAGCAGTCATTCCTTTTGTAATCGTCCAAGCTCTTACTTCTTTCACACCTGCTGTAAAATAAGTGTATAAATCTAAAAGTGCATACGCCGAACGAATTAAGCGATTTACCCCCGGCTCCTCTAAACCTAATTCTTCTAAAAACATTTGACGTTCTTCATAAGTTTCCAACTCCGTTATATCAGCCTCAATCTTTGCACCGATCACCAATACTTCAGCATTTTCAGCTTTAACATGTTCTCTTACTTTGTCAACGTATTGATTACCTGTCTTCACTGAAGCTTCATCAACATTACACAAATACATTACAGGTTTAGAAGTAATTAAATGAAAACGTTTTACCATTTCTTTTTCGTTGTCATCCATTTCTAAACTTCTAACAGAAAGTCCTTTTTCTAAATGCTCTTTAATACGAGCTGAAAGTTCATTTTCCTTTAAAACCTCTTTGTCTCCCGATTTTAAATTACGAACTAACGATTGTATTTTTTTCTCAATTGATTCTAAGTCTTTCAATTGTAATTCTAAATCAATCACTTCTTTATCACGGATAGGATCTACAGTACCATCAACGTGAATGATATTTCCGTCATCAAAACATCTCAACACATGAATAATAGCGTCCGTTTCACGAATATTTGCTAAGAATTGGTTCCCTAACCCTTCTCCCTTGGAAGCCCCTTTTACTAAACCCGCAATATCAACAATCTCCATGGTTGTAGGAACTACTCTTTCAGGATTTACTAATGACTCCAATTTTTCCAAACGTGGATCTGGAACTGAAATTGTTCCTACATTCGGTTCAATTGTACAAAAAGGGAAGTTTGCTGATTGTGCTTTAGCATTCGACAAACAATTAAAAAGTGTTGATTTACCTACATTTGGTAATCCTACAATACCACATTTCAAAGCCATTTCCTTAGAATATTATTTTTTGCAAATATATAGAATCAAAATGAAGATTTTTCCGAATGGGCTAATTAACACCTTTGGTTGTTGATAATTTATAATTCTCGTTTTTCGTTTACGTATAAAACTTTGTAATTTTGTAATGACAAACAAAAATGTAAATTACATTTAAATCTTATAATATGGCACAAGACATATTTGATAAAATCAAAAAAAATAGAGGCCCAATCGGACAATATTCTAAAGGAGTTCATGGTTATTTCACATTCCCAAAATTAGAAGGTGAATTAGGCAACAAAATGATTTTCCGTGGTAAAGAGTGTTTAGTTTGGTCTTTAAACAACTATTTAGGACTTGCAAATCATCCTGAAGTTCGTGAAGCTGATGCGAAAGCTGCTGAACAATATGGTTTAGCTTACCCTATGGGAGCTAGAATGATGACCGGACAAACAGCTGAACACGAAAAATTAGAATCAGAATTAGCTAATTTCATGGGGAAAGAAGATTGTATCTTGTTAAACTTCGGTTACCAAGGTATGGTTTCAGCCATTGATAGCTTATTAGATAGAAATGATATTGTTGTATATGATAGTGAATCTCACGCTTGCATCTTAGATGGTATGCGTCTTCACACAGGAAAACGTTTCGTATTCCAACACAATGATATGGAAAGTTTCGACAAACAAATGAGAAATGCAACTCGTTTGGCTGAACAAACTGGTGGTGGTATCCTTGTAATTACGGAAGGTGTTTTCGGAATGGCTGGAGACCAAGGAAAATTAAAAGAAATCGTTGAATTCAGAAAAAATGGAACATACAACTTCCGTTTATTTGTGGATGATGCACACGGTTTTGGTACTTTAGGTGAAACTGGACAAGGAGCTGGAGAAGCTCAAGGTGTTCAAGGTGAAATCGATGTACTTTTCGGAACATTTGCTAAATCAATGTCTTCTATCGGAGGTTTTATTTGTGCTGATGAAAGTATTGTTGAATATTTACGTTACAACATGCGTTCTCAAATGTTTGCTAAAGCTTTACCAATGACAATCACAATTGGTGCTAGAAAACGTTTGGAATTGTTACGTACTCGTCCTGAATTGAAAAACAAACTCTGGGAAATTACCAACGCATTACAAAACGGATTCAGAGATGCTGGTTTCAATATCGGTCATACAAATTCGCCTGTAACACCTGTTTTCATGAAAGGTTCTTTAGCAGAAGCTACAAACTTAACGTTCGACTTACGTGAAAACTACAATATTTTCTGTTCAATCGTTATTTACCCTGTAGTACCGAAAGACGTGATTATGTTACGTATCATTCCAACTGCAGCGCACACAATGGAAGATGTTCAATACACGATTGACACTTTCAAGAAATTAAAATCTAAATTAGATAACGGTGATTACCAATCTGATGAATTAGCAGCTGTAGAGGTTGATTCTAAAAAATAATTGAATTTTCAAATCACATTAAAAGCGTTTCCATTTGGAGACGCTTTTTTTTATTTTAGTGATTTTTCAAACTATAAATTAAGTTTATATTGTGTTTGAAAAAATTGCGATTGGCCTTACCTAACCCTTCTAAATCTTAAACCACTAAGAAATACCTATAAACAAAAAAAGCAGGACTAAATCCTGCTTAACTATTATTTTTTTTTACTTTCTACTTCTTTAGAGGCATAGTAACCTCAATTGTCATCACTGAATCAACTCCATCTG
>JBKCEW010000103.1:0-6992 GCA_046304235.1 Crocinitomicaceae bacterium
GAATCTGATACAATTTCATACGATACATTTTTATAAGACACATTCTTTGGTAAATCAAACTTAAATTTATTAGAAATTTTAGCTGTAAAAAAATCAAAATGAAATTGATTTGGTACTAAAATCGACCTATTATTTACAACAAGTGTATCGTCATTCCAATCTAACTTTAAAATCACATTTTGAGAAAATGAAATGTTATTACAAGAAATTATATGTATTAATAAAATTAAAATCAAAAAATTAGACTTTGAAATATTATTTTTAAGTTTTAACATAGTGAGCTGTAAATATTGTTGTGATTTAACAAGGGTAAACTTAAAAAAAAATGGCTTATTGTTTTTTAGATGTTAAAAATATAGAAAATTATTAGTATTATTGTGGGCTATAACGGACAATTAAGAGGTTAACTTCCAAAAAAAACAATTGGATGAAAATATATTTTAAATTTATAACCATTTTATTACTAGTGTTTTTAACCAAAACCGCTAATTCTCAAGAGCCGACTTTCACTCAGTTTTATGCTAATCCTATATATTTAAATCCAGCTTTTGCCGGATCCAATAAATGTCCAAGAATTAACATGAATTACAGAAATGAGTGGCCCAACTTATCTGGAAATTATGTAACTTACAGTGCCTCTTATGATAAATATGTGAAAAGTATAGCGGGAGGTTTAGGTTTAATTGCGACCTATGACCAACAAGGTAGAGGAACAATAAACACTGCAATGCTTGGTCTAGCCTATTCGTATCATCAAAAAATAAATAGAAAATTTTCGATGTTATTTGGAGCAAGAGCTGCATATTTTCAAAAAAGTATCGACCCAACAAAATTAACGTTCAATGATATGATTGATCGTTACAAAGGTTTTATTTATCCTACAGCCGATAAAATTGGTGAAAATCAAGTAAATGTTCAATTTTTTAATGCTTCAGCTGGTGTACTTGGATATTCTAAAAAATTCTTTGCGGGTTTAGCGGTACACAATTTAAACATGCCAAATGAATCATTAATTACAAATGGGGTTTCACCTCAAAAAATGCGATTTACCTTTCATACAGGTGCGGATATTAAAATAGGTGGTGCACGTTCAAGATATTCTAAACCAACTTCATTAATGCCAAACATCATTTTTCAATATCAGCAAGGTTTTATGGAAATGAATCTTGGTACCTATGTAAAACATGGAAATTTCACATTTGGAGCATGGTATAGAAATAGAGATGCATTTATTTTATCATTGGGAATTAGCACTAAAGCATTCAGAATGGGCTATAGCTATGATATAACTGTTTCAAAATTAAACAATGGTGTATCATTTGGTTCACATGAAGTTTCAATGGCATTAAATCTTAGTTGTGGAGAGAAACCGGTTAATCACAGAAACCTTTCTTGTCCATCATTCTAATTTTTTAATACAAAATTGTAACTTTTATTTATTTTTACGTTTAAATATTAATAAAACAACTGATTTAAAACTATGAATATGAAAATCTATCAGTTTATTGCTGTGTCCATTTTAACTTTAGGACTTTTGCAATCTTGTGGTTCAGAATCTTCTACGGCTACAAGTTGGGATTACAACAATTCAGACAACGGAGGTTTTGAAAAAGTAAATAACTACGAACAAGAAACAGGTCCTGGACTAGTTTTTATTGAAGGTGGTTCTTTTACAATGGGTAAAACTGAGCAAGATGTCATGTATGATTGGAACAACAGAGCTGCAAGAGTAACTGTATCTACATTTTACATGGATCAAACAGAAGTAACCAACTTCCATTGGGTTGAATACTTATATTGGATTCAGAGAGCTTATGGAGCTGACTTTCCAATGGTTTATAAAAATGCTTTACCAGACACACTTTGCTGGAGATCACCACTTGGATTCAATGAAAAGTTTGTAGACTATTACTTACGTCATCCAGCTTATAGAGATTATCCAGTAGTAGGAGTTTCTTGGTTACAAGCATCTGACTATTGCAAATGGAGAACAGACCGTGTTAATGAATACATCCTTATTCGTGAAGGTATTCTAGAAGGATATAACGTTGAAGCAACTGGTCCTACAACATTTAATACTGAGTCTTACCTTTCAGGACAGCATGAAGGTGGAGCTTCAGTTCCAGATTTAAATCCATCAAATACTGAAGGTACAAGAAAAGTTAGAATGGAAGATGGTTTCCTGTTGCCTAGATATCGTCTCCCAACTGAAGCTGAATGGGAATTTGCATCTTATGGATTGATTGGAAATATAGATAATGGCCAAGAAAACTATACAGATCGTAAAATCTACCCATGGAATGGCCATTGGGTTCGTAATGATAGCGAAGAATTTAGAGGTATGGTTAGGGCTAACTTCGTAAGAGGTAAAGGTGATTTTATGGGTATCTCTGGTAACCTAAATGATGGTCATGACGCAACTGGTCCAGTTGATGAATATTGGCCAAATGACTTTGGGTTATACAACATGGCAGGAAACGTATCTGAATGGGTAATGGATGTTTACAGACCTTTATCTTCTGAAGATTTTGATGAATTCAGACCATTTAGAGGAAATGTTTTTACAACTAAAATCCTGAATAATGAAGGTGCTATTGCTGCAAAAAATGAACAAATAACATATGACGTTCATGGTATGAAGGAATATTTAAATGAATTTGAAAGAGTAAGATACCAACGTATTTCTGCAAAATCTCACGATGTTTCTGACACAACAATTCCTGATGGAATTATGAAAAAAAACATATCAAGAAACCCTATCAAAAGAGGTTATGCTCCTGATCAATTCTTTGTTTCTCATGGAAATAAAAAAGATAGTATTGAATTAGCTATCATTTCAAGAATTAATGGAATTTTAGATACAGCAATTATGTACAAAAACGACAAGTACGAATATGAAGCATCTAACATAGTTCAAGAAAAAATATTCAATGGAGTATTTGCTGAATCATTAAGAAAAGGTCCACAAGATACAGAATATGATTTTGAAGTTATCACTTTATTAAGAGATGGATTTGGTTCATTTGTGATGAATACACCAGGTAAATTAAAATACAGAACTGTAACTGAAGAAGAAAATATAGGTAGATTGAATTACCGTAGAGATGATTATATAGATTATATTGATGGTGATATTGAAAGTTCTATTTTCTATGATAACAATAATAGAAAAAATGCAATCAACGAAGCCACAAGAGATCCAAATTTAATTATGTATCAAAGCGAGCACGAACAATATGACTTAAAAGGTGGTGAAGTGAAAAAAGGCTACAATCAAGACGATGAAAATCCTACTACTGTTGCTTGGCCAACAACACTAGTTTCTGATAAGTCTAGAGTTTACAAAGGTGGTTCGTGGAAAGATAGAGCATATTGGTTAGGTGGAGGAACGAGAAGATTCCTTGACGAAGACAAATCTTTATCAACTTTAGGATTCAGATGTGCAATGGACAGATTAGGAGGTTCAAAAAGCTTAGAATCTGAGCATCGAAACGCCAAAGCAAGGAAAAAAGGAAAATAATTCTTTATATTAGCCTCGAGAAATCGAGGCTTTTTTATTTATATGGAATTTAATAAATATTACGAAACTTCAGGTGTTTGTATTGATACTAGAAAAATTGAAAAAAACTGTTTATTTATTTGTCTAAAAGGAGAAAATTTTAACGGTAATGACTTTGCAGAAGAAGCTCTAATTTCAGGAGCAAAATTTGTAATTTCAGACGATTCGAAGTATCAAAACACAGAAAATATATATGTAGTTGAGAACACTTTAAAATATTTACAACACCTTTCTAATTATCATCGAAAACAGTTTGAAATACCAATAATAGGAATTACTGGTACAAATGGTAAAACGACGTCAAAAGAGTTGATTTCAACAGTTCTTTCTGAAAAATATAATGCACTGTGTACTATTGGTAATTTAAACAACCATATTGGCGTACCTCTGACCTTACTAAAATTAAATAAGGAGCATGAAATTGCGGTTATCGAAATGGGGGCTAATAAGCCCGGTGACATTAAAGAACTTGTAGAAATAGCAGAACCTACACATGGTATTATCACCAATATGGGCAAAGCACATTTAGAAGGATTTGGTTCATTTGAAGGTGTTCAAAAAACCAAAAGCGAAATGTATGATTACCTTTCACAAAACAACTCAACCGTATTTTACAACTATGATGATGAAATATTAAAATCGAACCTTCAAAATCAGAAACTGAACCTTATCCCCTATTCTTCTGAATATAATAGCTATATAAAAGGTGAATTAATTTCAATGTCTCCTTTTATAAATATGAAATGGAGTTCTTCCGAATATGAATCCCCCTTACTAGAAACTAAAATGATTGGCTCTTACAATTATTATAATTTTCTAGCTGCAATTTGTATTGGTAAATATTTTGGAGTTGAAAATGATAAAATAAATCATGCATTAATCAATTATCAACCTTCAAACAATCGTTCTCAAATTGAAAAAACAGCAAATAACTTGTTAATTCTTGATGCATATAATGCTAATCCAACAAGTATGAAAAATGCCATTGAGAGCTTTAACTCAATGGTCTCAGAACAAAAACTGTTGATTTTAGGAGATATGTTTGAACTTGGTGATGATTCTACAGAAGAACACAAACGTGTTGTAAAGCATACAAAAGAACTTAAATTAAACACCCTTTTTGTAGGAGAACATTTTTATAAAAACAAAATTGAGTCTGATACTAATTTTTTCAAAAATAAAGAAGAGATAAGATTATTTCTCACGAATAACACTATTAAAAATAACCTTATTTTACTAAAAGCTTCGAGAGGTATTGGTCTTGAAACTTTAAAAGATGTATTATAAAAAAGGCCGGAATTTCTTCCGGCCAATATCTGTTTAAGAAAAGATAATTATAGTTTATTATCCTAAAATACTTCTTGAAATAACAATTTTCTGAACTTCTGAAGTTCCTTCATAGATTTGTGTGATTTTAGCATCACGCATTAATCGCTCAACATGGTATTCTTTTACATAACCATATCCTCCATGAATTTGAACTGCTTCTACTGTTTGCTCCATAGCTACCTTAGATGCATATAATTTTGCCATCGCACTTGATTGATCGTAATTTCTATTCAGATCTTTATCTACTGCAGATTTATAAACCAACAACCTTGCTGCTTCAATTTCTGTAGCCATGTCTGCAAGTTTAAAAGCAATAGCTTGATGATGAGAAATAGGTTTACCAAAAGCCGCTCTCTCTTTTGAATACGCTGTTGAAAGCTCGAATGCTCCTGCAGCTATTCCTAACGCTTGTGCTGCAATACCAATTCTACCCCCAGCAAGTGTTTTCATAGCAAATTTGAACCCAAAACCATCCTCTCCTATTCTATTTTCTTTAGGAACTTTCACATCATTAAAAATCAAAGTGTGTGTATCACTTCCTCGAATCCCCATTTTATCCTCTTTAGCTCCAACGATAAATCCTTCCATGCCTCGCTCAACGATTAAAACATTGATTCCTTTATGACCTAATTCAGGATTTGTTTGCGCAATAACTAAATATGTTGATGCTGAAGATCCATTCGTTATCCAGTTTTTTGTTCCATTTAACAAATAATGGTCACCCATATCAACCGCAGTTGTTCTTTGTGATGTTGCATCAGAACCAGCTTCCGGTTCAGACAAACAAAAAGCTCCTATTTTTTCCCCTTTAGCAAGTGGTACAAGGTATTTTTGTTTTTGTTCTTCTGTTCCAAACTTTTCTATACCATAACAAACTAAAGAGTTATTAACTGATAAACAAACAGATACAGATGAATCTACTTTTGAAATTTCTTCAATTGCAATAGCATATGAAACAGTATCCATACCGCCACCACCATATTTAGGGTCAACCATCATTCCCATAAAACCTAATTCACCTAGCTGTTTGATTTCATCCGTTGCGAATTTTTGCTCTCTATCTCTTTCGATTACGCCAGGTTTTAAAACATTTTGCGCAAAATTTCTTGCAGCATCTCTTACTGCTAAATGCTCTTCTGTAAGTTCAAAATTCATATATCTTAATTTATTTCAACTATGTTTGTAAAAGTAAAACAATTTATTTCGTTTTAGATTCCATAATTCTAAATAAATTCAAATCAAGAATAAAATTCATGAAAATAATCAGTTTAATGTCCGGAACCTCTTTAGATGGTATTGATATAGCTTATTGTAATTTTGAAAAAAAACAAAAAAATAATTTCAATTTCAATCTTATTTATTCTAAAACATACAAATACAATCCAGAGATAGTCAACCAATTAAGAAACGCAATAAATTACAGATCTTTCGAATATTTAAAATTTGATAATGAACTTGGCTTTCTTTACGGAGAAATTATTAATCAGTTTATTAATGAGTTTAACATAGATAAAAATTCAGTTGATTTAATTGCTTCACACGGACATACAATTCATCATCAACCTAATAACCTAGTAACTTCTCAAATTGGTCATGGTACAGCAATAGCAATTAAGACAGGAATAAAAGTTGTGAATGATTTTCGAATTAAAGATGTTTTATTGGGTGGACAAGGTGCTCCTCTGGTTCCGATAGGTGATAAAATCCTATTTTCGAATTTTGCAGATGGATTTCTAAATATTGGTGGTATTTCAAATATATCATTTGAAAAAAATAATAAATCAGTTGCTTTTGATATTTGTCCTGGTAACCTACCCTCTAATCACTATGTTTCTGAGAGATCACTTAGCTATGATAAAAACGGAGAAATTGCATCTAGTGGAAAAGTAGATTTTGCATTAATGGAAGAACTTAATACCCTTAATTTCTATCAGCAAACCTATCCAAAATCATTGGGGATTGAATGGTTAAATTCATGTTTTTATCCTATAATAAACTCAAAAAAAATAAATTTAGAAGATAAATTGGCCACCATAAATGAACATATTTCCTTACAGATCAGTTTAATCACAAAAGAAAACGACATGAAAAAATTACTTATAAC
>JBKCEW010000104.1:0-15759 GCA_046304235.1 Crocinitomicaceae bacterium
GATTAGGGTAAATTTTAAGACCATTGATGAATGTTTTCTCATTAAATATAACTGATTCAATGTGAGAATATGCATATTTTCCATCAAAGTCTGTTTGTTTTAATCGATAATAAGATGTTCCTTTCAATGGTCTTTCATCGATTGAAGAATAAAATAAAGTAGTTGAACTATTACCTGCCCCTTTTTTTCTACCTATCTCAAAAAATTCTTTTCCATCAATCGATCTTTCAATAGTGAAAAAATCATTATTAATCTCATTTTCCGTAATCCAATTTAGATTAACCTGATTTCGATTTCTCACAGCTTCAAACTTACTTAAACGAATCGGTAAGGCACTACCTTCGTCAGGACTGAATGGAGAAAAAGAGGTGATGTCTGTTCTAGTCAAGGTCCAAGGATTGGTTCCACTTGCAGGGGTAGTTACATACGAATCCCAAACACCATTTGTGTAGTGCGAAATATAACAAAGCGCTCGATTAAAACCTGGTAATTCTTCTGCAGTATTCCATTGAATGGTCATCGTAACATTTGATCCACCTGGAGTAGCTTCCTCTACAAACCATGTACGGTCTATCTTATCTGCTGTAGAAACTGTACCACTAGTTCCATCTGCATAATGATCACTCAAAATCTTCACACTAAAATCATCTGTTATGCCATCATTAACCAAATTCACAGGTGTATAAGAATTAAATGTATGCCCGACAGGAAAAAATGTTTTTCCTATTGAAGCTCCAGGTCCCAAGCCTTTTTGTACTAATTCACCGGTTGATTCTGTTTGGATAAAACTCGCTGCACTATAACCAGTAACATAACCTGTAGAAGCAATATATAAATGATTTGCCCAGATATCAATATTTCCCAAGGTAAGTGTTAAACATTTTGTAATTGTTAAATCAGACGTTAAATGTATTCCCCCACTTCCATTCATCGTTAAATTTCGAATACTATCTTGATAAAATAAACCAGACGCAATTGTAACTTCCGTATTCGTATTTTCAAATTTAATAGTACTGTTTGATCCATTTGCTTTGATGTACCCATTGGTTCTTAATGGCGTTACTGTACTTCCTAAAGTTAAAGTATTAGAGCCAACAACTATTGAACCATTTGTTAACGTAATAGAACCATTAAATACTGTATTATCTTGCAAAGTATATTCCGCACCTACTCCATTCAAAACAAAATTGGATGAAATTGGTATTCCTCCTGTAGCGATTGTTTTTCCTGTTGATGTTGCTAGTAAGTTCAATGTACCAGAATGCACCCAATTCATACCGCTTACAGTAGTAAAATTATCATATACATTGAAGGGAGATGTTCCAGCAATTGTGCCAGTAAATCCACTACAAGTAAACTTCCTGCAATTAGATGATGCTGAGAGATTTACCTGACCTACACCAGAATTAAAGTCAAATACAACATCAATAGAAGTAGTTGGCACAGCAGTTGCAATAGGTGCACCCCCAGAAGAATACGCCCAGTGATTTGCAAAATCAGACCAATTACCTGCTCCTCCTACCCAGTAATAAGTTGCTACAGGACCTTCATAACATCCCTTGTACACATTGGTTGAAGCACTGTTTCTATTTCCAGTTGTTCCGTTTATATCTTCTGTACAACCTGATATAGCAGAAAGATCGGCTCCACCATAAATCGTAGCCATTGGTGAAACAGATGCATCCGTATTAATTGTTAAAGCAGTAGTTGTAAAGGTACTATTAGTCCCCCCATAATCATCAGAAGCACTGTTAAATGTACCGCTTGAAATTCCCGTGTTATTTACTTTTGCAAATGAAGTTCCCGTAGCTGAATTCATATAAAAGTTATGATTCATCGTACATGTTGGCGTAGAACTTGCTCCCCAAAACACAAGACTCCCTGTAGAAGTACAGTTATTTTGAAAAACATTATTACGATACACAAATGTATTTGCAGTTGTAGATGCTTGATAAACAGCTGCAGTCACAGGATTACTTGAAACGGATGCACCTAATTCTATGGTATTATAATAAAAATTAGCAGTCCTCCCTGTTGAGGGATTCACAAGATACATACCATATAAAATAGAATTTACCGTATAACTTGTTGAACCTGTTGTATTATCAACTGCTATAAAATTATTAATGTACGTTCTGTTTAAAGCATTATCATACCACCCGATTATCGTAGGTGCATTTGTATTGGCACAAAATAAGTTTCGAATAATATTCTTTTGATTCGTTACGCTTGAAATAGAAGTACTGCCTGAATAAATACCATATACGGTACTTGCTGCGGAGGTATTACTAGATACACCAACAATATCAACCAAATTACTAGTTAACGAAACAATTGGGGTTGAATTACCAATAGAAATACCAGCTATACGATAGGCAAAAGAACTCGAAGTACCCGAAATTCCCTTTACTATATTTGAGGTTAACGACGAAGTATTTGTAGCAGTACCTAGAACAATTCCACTATGATTATTCAACACATCCGTTGTTAATGGATTGCATGTTGCTGTTGATGAAATTGTAATATTCCCAACAGAGCCGTTTCCTATTACATTTAAAGAAATGGTATTATTACCTGAGGAATTATTCAAATAAATACCTTTAAAAAAACCATTTCCACAAGTTATTGTATGGATATAATTAGAGGTAACGTTCGTAGCTGCTGCTGCACTTGAAAAAAACCCTACTAATTGGGCACTTGTATTTGATCCTGAAAAAGTTGTCAAATTTCTAATTAAATTAGAAGAAATTGTATTTGTAGAGGCTCCATTTATATTATATACCCCGTATAAAATGGATGCACCTGTTCCATAAACATATATATTTGAGATTGTATTTGAATTGATTGTTGGTACACCCGAAGCGTTTTGATAAATTCCGTAAAAAGTACATACACCAGCAGCCGTTAAATTTCCTCCAATAGTAATTGAATTTGCTGAAGAACTGCTACCAATTTTGTTAGACCCTATCGATGTTGTACTTGTGTTTCCAGTATAAATACCATAAAAAGAATAACCACGACCAGACACATTGGAAGTATTAATATTTCCTATACCATTATTTTGGATAGTAACAGTTCCTGATGCATAACAATAAATTCCTTGAATCAGTCCTCCTGAATTAGTTGAGTTTATTGTAATATCATGCGTAGAATTCGTAGTTGTGTCTCCTATAAAATTAGCTGCAGTTGTACCAATGTTTACATTTCCAGCACCAGTAACATAGATTCCTGTAAAAATTCCTGCATTTGTACTTTGACTCGAGGTAGTATTAAATATTATATTTCTTATAACATTTCCTTGTATGGAATTTGTTGCACTAGTACTACCGCTTAAATATATCGGGAACATATGATTCACAGAAGAGTTCATTACAAAAGGACTCCCTCCACAACTTGCTGCTTGTCCACCAAAATAATTACCTGTGATTGTATACCCACTTCCAGTTGCAATCTGAATACCGTAAACATTTGCCGAAGGAGTAATCGCAGAGGTTTGATACATGTGATTACCTGAAATCGTCCATGCATCTGAATTGGTAGAAATATTTATAGCTGCTCTTTGAAAATCAATAAAGTTATTATTTTGAATAAAATTAAAATTATTCAACTTTCCGCTCGACTCGCCATCTGTACAAATACCATTATTCAATGTATTTGACGATGAGTATGTAATACTACAGTTTGTTATGGTATCGTATTTATTTCCTATTGTTCCAGTGCCAGTCGTACCTCTAAAATAAATTGCTCCCTCTGATGAAGAGGTAGAGCCTGCTTTTAGTATATTATATTTAATAGCATTATAATTAGCATCATTTCTAAAGGTAATAACAGGAGAATCAGAATGAGTATTAATAATAGATAATTGTAACGTATTACCAATTCCTCCTGGCCTTCCATCAATGGTCACATAATCACCACCATTAAAATCTATCAACCCATTAGATGAATTCCTACTACCTGATATAGATAAACCTGTGGCCCCTACTGCTGGTCTTATAGTTAAGGTATTTGAACTATTTAGACAAGCAAATTGAGTTAGACTAATTGGAAAGTTTTCATTTGTACTTACATAAGTTGGCTGTAATTCTAATATTATGGAAGAAGATAAACCATTTGAAACAATATCATCTATAGCCTCTGTCAAATCTAAGTAATTCCCTGTCGGACCAACTGTTTTTGTCCCTCCTAAATCACAAATATAATCCATAGGAGTATCTGCATTATAAGTACCTAATATAAAAGGTATACCTGCTAACAGAGACATATTATTGATTGAATTTCTGTAAACAAAAGGTAGTTCAACGGTTCCATTTGCAGATGAATGAGATCCTAAAACTGAAACAACTCCTGAAGAGTAATTAGCTAAACAATATCTACTTCTATTTCCATTGTTTTTAAATTTACCTGGATTATATTCAATTGAAATTGAAGTCCCTCCAATAACTGTACAATTAGAAATTCGAAAAATGGAGCCCTCTTGTACGCTTACTATTGTATTTGCTCCATCGCTAACGTTACATGCAACTTTATTATCAATACCAAAAGTCGGAATAATTGTTATAAAACCTCCTGTGGTAATATTGGCTGTAGTAGAAATTTTAACTAGTCCTACTTGGTTAGCTGATCGAGAAAAAGGAAACAAACCATAAAAATTACCAGAACTTGCTGTGATCGTTGTTGCACTAGGTATATACCTTGTAAATGCTCCATCATTTGTACTACTATATAAACCTCCTGTAATATACGAAAGAGAATTAGCACTTGCAGATGTTCCTAATTGAAGTGTATAACTATTAAGATTATGATATCCTTGAGTTAATGTAAGTGTGCCACCATTTGCAACAATCAAATTCGAATTTAAACGAACTCCTGATGCATTATTAAAAATTAAATTTCCAGCAGTATTTGTACCATTAATATTACCTGAAAATTGTCTTGAAACACCATTATATTCATACGTTGCTCCTGCGCTACATGCTTTAGTTGTTGTCTGTAAACAGCCTGTAGAAACTACGGTAGAAATCCCATCTAAATGTCCAGTTTTTAACGTTGCACCTGTTGAAATGGTAGTTGTTCCTGCTCCAGAAGTAAAGTATGGATTTGGAATATTTAAGATCCCTCCACTATTTACGGTAAGAGAAAGATCGATATTAAAATTTGACCCCAATGTTACCGTTGAACCACTATTTACAACAATCGGCGTACTTGTTGTAGTAAATGTGCCAGAAGTATAGGTAAAGGTTTGATTTCCAAATTTTGTAAAATAAACAATGTTTGATGTATTTGCTCCTCCATTGGTAAATGTACCGCCCGAAATCGTAACTGCACCTCCTAGATAAGTTAGACTTCTACGACTAAACGCTTTACCAACATCAAAAACTCCACCGGATAAATTAAAGCTTCCAAGCACCTCAAAAATAGCATCATTACTTCCTACCCCAGTGTTGATTACATTAAAACTTCCTGCCGTTTGTGTAAAATTACCATTAATTGTCAACTTTGAAACATTTGCACTATTACACCAGGATAAAGAGCCTGTGTTTCCTGTTTTATCTAGGGTGAAATTTCCTGCAATGGTTCTAGAGGTAGTGCTACTTAAATTTAAATTATACGCTTCTGAACCCGATAAAATGTTCCAAATCACATTTCCATAATTGGTTGAAGAAGCACCCAAACAAGTCACAAATGCACCATTTGTCGTTTCAAAATTTTGAAATTCAATAGTCGATGTTGATGCAAATGACTCTGTCCCATTGAAAAGTGTTGTTGAATTATTCGCTGTAGCATGATTAAAAATATATCTTCCTCCGGCATTGATGTTAAACTGACCTCCAGAAGCTACGGATGCGATTGTGGTTTGAGCATTTCCATATACTATACCTCCATTACTAATAGTAAGAATACTGATTGCATTTACCGTTTGGATAGTTAATGATCCATTTACTTGAACTGTACCTGTTACGTTCCAAGCAGCTGAAGTAGTGTAATTATGTCCTGCTTGAATTATAAAAACGTCTCCACTGACAAAATCTGTCGGGTTAGGACCTGAATTATTCGTATTTCTCCACCAATTACTTAAATTATTAGGATCACTTGTCCTAGAATCAGAATAGTACGTTAAAGAAAGTAAATTAAAAGATAGAAAAAGACAAGTTAAAAAACTTATATAACGCATATATTTATTTTAAGCGGGGCTACAAATATAAGCAGTAAATCTTATAACTTTCCCTTTTTGGGAATAAAGAAATTGTTAAAAAATGATTATTAGAGACAAAAGACTTTGAGACAAAAGACATCAGACGCTAGACTTTTTAAACACTATCTGAGACCTCTGATTCTTTGTGTCCTCTGTGGTGAAAAAGACTTTTAACACAGAGAAAAAGAGAAAACATTGAAACACAAAAAAGACAAAAGAGCAAATATATTTAATTTTCCCCCTTTGGAGGGGGATCAAGGGGGAGGATTTTTTTATTTAGACATCAGATGCTAGACTTTTCAAATACTCTCCGTGACCTCTGCGGTTTCTTTGTATACTCTGTGTTTAAAATAACTCCTTACTTACACTAAGTGACCTATGCAGTAGAATAGACACTTTAACCTTTACGAACCATGTATTATAACACTACTTTAAGTGATAAAAAAAGATAGTTAAAGTAGTAACATAACCAAAATAAAAAAACTATACTACTACTTTAAGTGGTAAAAAAAGATAGTTAAAGTAGTAGTATAAAAAATAAACACAGAGTAAAGGAGGTCGCACGGAGGCCGTGGAGTAAATGAATAATGCTTGATGTTTAATTTTTAATGACCTTAGTGCTCTTGGTGATACCTTGGTGAACTTTGTGTTAAAAAAAAAATAAACACAGAGTAAAGGAGGTCGCACGGAGGTCGTGGAGTAAATGAATAATGCTTGATGTTTAATTTTTAATGACCTTAGTGTCTCTTGGTGATACCTTGGTGAACTTTGTGTTAAAAAAAATAAACACAGAGTAAAGGAGGTCGCACGGAGGTCGTGGAGTAAATGAATAATGCTTGATGTTTAATTTTTAATTTTTAATAACCTTAGTGCTCTTAGTGATACCTTGGTGAACTTTGTGTTAAAAAAATAAACACAGAGTAAAGGAGGTCGCACGGAGGCCGCGGAGGGAATGTTGAATGACTTTTGCGGTATATGTGTTTGTCTAGGCCAAACAAAAAAGGAGAGTATCTTACTCTCCCCTTTCAATTATTTAGATGTTGAATTTTTCTTTTCGTGATAATTAATAGTAACAGCGTGATCGATAAAAATTTTATCAACGCTATCGGTAGAAATAATGTATCCTTGAGGTTCAAGATCGGCTTTCATTTTGTAATATTCCTCCATGATGCCTTCTTTTTTCTTTGGAGCGATTTTATTTTCATTCTTTTTAGATGAACTAGACTCGCAACCCATGAACAATAAAATCACAAAGAAAAGGGATATATTTTTTTTCATATTTCTTAAACTAGATTAAAACTATTTAGCAAATTTAGTTTATTTAACCAATTCTACAAACCCTGTTTCTTTTGGTTCACCATTACCTTTATCTATGACATAATAATAAGTACCTGTAGGAAGATATTCATCATTGTATTTTCCATCCCATGAATCATTGTAAGGAATTTTACTTTTATACACTTCATTCCCCCAACGATTAAATATAAACACTTGAACATTTGGATATTTAGTTGCGTAGCCTATGTCCCAAGTATCATTATTCCCATCATTATCTGGTGTTATAATCTGTGGTAACTCTGAAATAACACAAGCTGGCATAGAGATGTAAACACTATCCAAACAGTTATTCTTGTCCGTAAACATGATTTTAAAGGATTGTTGGTCTAAAGGTTTAGAATACTTGTTACCTACAAAATCTACTTTTGTTGTATCTGAAATATTATACCAGGTTAAAACATAATCACTCGGAACATTATCAAATTCAATGATACCGTTTTGCTTGTTACATAATGAAGCGGTAATACGTGGATACAATTTCGTAGAATAAAAAGTAACTTGTATTTTATCTCGATTGCTATTGACACAATTAGAGCCATCGGAAATCACTTTATATTCTGAAGCAAAATAATCTTTTTCAATCAATACATCTGAAGTCAAAAGTAAATCATTTGAAGTCAAAGATTCAAACCAACCTATTGTTCCCTTTGTATATGGTTCTATATTTAGATTATCGATTATTGAAATATTGGATTTACAAAAAACTTGATTTTTATTATCTAAATCTACCTGCTCATTAAATTTAATCCATGTAATGATTAGTTTCAAACTGTCTGAACTTTCACATGCAGAAGGATCTTTTTTATATCTTGCCCAATACTCTTTAGACTGATCTACATTAACTGAATTAGATAAAGCAGGACTATTTTTAGTATCGTACCAAGATAATATTCCTTGTGGATTCGCTAAGTTTGAGATATTGAGTTCGTTTACTGTATACGTTTTAGATGCACAAAGCTCGATCGGCTTTAAGATAGGTTTTATACCTGCATCTACCGTTATTGTTACTTTTTGTTTTACACTATAGCAACCATTATTATCTTTTAAAGCAATCCAATAATCTCCAGTACCAATAGGTATATTTTTACCAAGGAAATCGGTTAGTTTATCATTTTGTCCCAAATACCAATTCATCGAACCTGAGGTACTCGGTAAAGCATTGTATTTTGATTCAACATCATCTAATGTCGGCTTATCTATCAAACATAAAGCAGGAGATAGAATATATGGATTTGAAGATATGGATGGACCTGAAGAAGCATTCACAATTATCTGTGTAGATTCACTAAGACAACCCAATTTAGATTTATTTTTAACATAATAAGTTTCACCATTTGAAATAACCTTATTCAATAAAGCTACATTTGAACTCGATGTTGCATAAAACAATTTTGTATTATCATTTGGATATAAATCATACAACATCAAAGCAGCTTGATTATTTGCACATAATATTGCTGTTGGTGCCGTAGGTGCTGTAGGATCATCTATTTTTACATACACTTCGTGACTACCAGCACTCGAACAGCCATCTTTTATAGCAATAGCTTTGTATTTCCCTTCTGTTAAAGGATTATTTACATCTTGTTTTACATTCAAATAAGACCACTCTATTGTCGTTCCAAGACTTGTTTGAGGAATTAAATCAGATACCTTAGCGTTATTATCTTTGCAATAAAACAAACTATCACTTCCTACTGGTGTTCCCGGATTTTCATTGATCGTCACTTGAACCAATTCATTTGACAAACTTCCACATCCTAAAACAGAAATTTGTTGCGCATAGTATTTTCCTTGGTGCAATAATTTAGTCGTAGTTGATAGCTCATTGTTTGCTTCGTCAAACCATTTTAAATTCGACACATTCATTTTTAAAGTCAAGTCAGCAATAGTAGCGTTTTCTGAAGAACAAAAGATCGCAGGATTGGCAAGAGAAGGTGTAGCTGGAGCGGGATTAACAACAACCGTTGTGTCATTTGAAGCAGACTTACAACCAGCAACGGTAATACTAACTTCATATACACCACTTTCATTTACAGTTAATGTTGACAAATTTCCAACAACAACACCCGATTTTTTCCATTCATAAGTACCCACCTGAGATGAGATACCAGTTAACACAACGTCTTTCCCTTCACAAAATTCAATAGGGCCAGATGAAGTAATCTTCGAAGGAGACGAAGGATTTTGGATTTTGGTAATTGCAATCAAATCACTAGCTGTACATCCATTCGCTGCAGTTACGGTTACTGTATAGGTTCCATCATCCGAAATGGTTAAACCAGCAACTGAACTCACTGTCGATGTTCCATCTGACCAAGAATACGTTCCTCCACCAGTAGCTGTCAAACTTATCGAAGTATTAATACAATCGATTTGTGTAACACCTGTATTATTGGTAATACCAACAGTTGGAGCTGTAATGTCTTTTGTAATCGATATGCTTTCAGTATCGGTACATCCATTTGAACCGGTTACGGTTACAGTGTATGATCCAGCATTAGAAACGTTTAAGCCTGCGACTGAACTCACTGTTGAAGTCCCATCTGACCAAGAATAGGTACCTCCACCAGTAGCTGTCAAACTAATCGAAGTATTTGTACAATTTACTTCAGTAGCTCCTGTGTTGTTGGTAATGCCTGCTGTAGGATTTGTAATATCTTTAGTAATAGTTATTAATTCTGTATCGGTACACCCATTAGCTGCAGTAACCGTTACCGTGTACGTTCCAGCATCCGATACCGATAATGCATCTACCGCACTTACTGTAGAAGTTCCATCAGACCAAGAATACGTACCTCCGCCAGTTGCTGTCAAACTTATTGTTGGATTCGTACAATCGATTCGGGTAACTCCAGTATTGTTTGTTATTCCAGCTACAGGTGGTGAAGCAACTTTCGTAATTGCAATCAAATCACTAGCTGTACAGCCATTTGCTACTGTTACGGTTACGGTATATGTTCCAGCATCTGAAACGGTTAAGCCTGCGACTGAACTCACTGTCGAAGTTCCATCTGACCAAGAATATGTACCGCCACCCGTTGCTGTCAAACTGATAGTAGTATTAGTACAATCGATTTGGGTAACACCTGTATTATTGGTAATACCAACAGTTGGAGCTGTAATGTCTTTTGTAATCGATATGCTTTCAGTGTCGGTACATCCATTTGATCCGGTTACGGTTACTATGTACGTTCCTGCATCTGAAACAGACAAAGCATCAACCACAGTCACCGTTGAAGTCCCATCTGACCAAGAATAAGATCCTCCTCCAGTAGCTGTTAAACTAATCGAAGTGTTTGTACAATTTACTTCAGTAGCTCCTGTGTTGTTGGTAATGCCTGCTGTAGGATTTGTAATATCTTTAGTAATAGTTATTGTTTCTGTGTCGGTACACCCATTAGCTGCAGTAACTGTTACCGTGTACGTTCCAGCATCCGATACCGATAATACATCTACCACACTTACTGTAGAAGTTCCATCAGACCAAGAATACGTACCTCCTCCTGTTGCCGTCAAACTGATTGTTGGATTCGTACAATCGATTCGGGTAACTCCTGTATTGTTTGTTATTCCAGCTACAGGTGGTGAAGCGACTTTCGTAATTGCAATCAAATCGTTACCTGTACAGCCATTTGCTGCTGTTACAGTTACTGTATAGGTTCCAGCATTAGAAATGGTTAAACCAGCAACTGAACTCAGTGTCGATGTTCCATCTGACCAAGAATACGTTCCGCCGCCAGTAGCTGTCAAACTAATCGAAGTATTTATACAATCAATTTGGGTAACACCTGTATTATTGGTAATACCAACTGTTGGAGCTGTAATGTCTTTTGTAATCGATATGCTTTCAGTGTCGGTACATCCATTTGAACCGGTTACGGTTACTATATACGTTCCTGCATCAGAAACGGTTAAATCTGCGACTGAACTCACCGTTGAAGTCCCATCTGACCAAGAATAGGTTCCTCCTCCAGTAGCTGTTAAACTAATCGAAATGTTTGTACAATTTACTTCAGTAGCTCCTGTGTTGTTGGTAATGCCTGCTATAGGATTTGTAATGTCTTTTGTAATAGTTATTAATTCTGTATCGGTACACCCATTGGCTGCAGTAACCGTTACCGTGTACGTACCAGCATCCGATACCGATAATGCATCTACCACACTTACTGTAGAAGTTCCATCTGACCAAGAATACGTACCTCCTCCAGTTGCTGTCAAACTTATTGTTGGATTGGTACAATCTATTTTGGAAACTCCAGTATTGTTTGTTATTCCAGCTACAGGTGGTGAAGCAACTTTCGTAATTGCAATCAAATCAATACCTGTACAGCCATTTGCTGCTGTTACAGTTACTGTATAGGTTCCAGCATTAGAAACGGTTAAACCAGCAACTGAACTCACTGTCGAAGTTCCATCTGACCATGAATATGTTCCTCCTCCGGTTGCTGTCAAACTTATCGAAGTGTTAATACAATCAATTTGTGTAACACCTGTATTATTGGTAATACCAACTGTTGGAGCTGTAATGTCTTTTGTAATCGATATGCTTTCAGTATCGGTACATCCATTTGAACCGGTTACGGTTACTATATACGTTCCTGCATCTGAAACAGACAAAGCATCAACCACACTCACTGTTGAAGTCCCATCTGACCAAGAATAAGATCCTCCTCCAGTAGCTGTTAAACTAATCGAAATGTTTGTACAATTTACTTCAGTAACTCCAGTGTTATTGGTAATACCTGCTGTAGGAGTTGTAATATCTTTAGTAATAGTTATTAATTCTGTATCTATACACCCATTGGCTGCAGTAACCGTTACCGTGTACGTACCAGCATCCGATACCGATAATGCATCTACCGCACTTACTGTAGAAGTTCCATCTGACCAAGAATACGTACCTCCTCCAGTTGCTGTCAAACTTATTGTTGGATTGGTACAATCGATTTGGGTAACTCCAGTATTGTTCGTAATTCCAGCTACAGGTGGTGAAGCAACTTTCGTAATTGCAATCAAATCGTTACCTGTACAGCCATTTGCTGCTGTTACAGTTACTGTATAGGTTCCAGCATTAGAAACGTTTAAGCCTGCCACAGAACTCACTATTGAAGTTCCATCTGACCATGAATATGTACCGCCACCCGTTGCTGTCAAACTGATAGTAGTATTAATACAATCGATTTGTGTAACACCTGTATTATTGGTAATTCCTGCAGTTGGAGCTGTGATGTCTTTTGTAATCGATATGCTTTCAGTGTCGGTACATCCATTTGAACCGGTTACGGATACTATATACGTTCCTGCATCAGAAACGGTTAAATCTGCGACTGAACTCACCGTTGAAGTCCCATCTGACCAAGAATAGGTACCTCCTCCAGTAGCTGTTAAACTAATCGAAATGTTTGTACAATTTACTTCATTAGCTCCTGTGTTGTTGGTAATGCCTGCAGTTGGTAAGGTCGGTATTGGATCAACTGTTACTGAAGTAGCGTCAGAAACTTGTGTGATGTCTGCTGTTTTTCTTACTTTAACATTGTGACTTCCTGGAGAAACACCTGTAAATGTAGCAGAAGATTGATACGTACCACCGTCAATACTATATTCATATCCTGTTCCTTCAGCAGGTGAAGAAACCACAACAGTACCTGTAGATACTGTACAAGTAGGTTGAACCGTTACACTTACCGTAGGTGCTGGAGGCGGAACAACAAAAATACCACACAGTGGTATGGTTATAGCAGATGAACCAAACTCAAAAGCTCCAGCATCAGGTACAGCAGTTCTAGTAAAACCTACAATATCCGTCGTTAAAACAGAAGAAGTTGCGTAGTCAATTGCAGGAGAACCTACGGACAACGTAAAATCTTTACTAGCAACGTTTGTTAATAAGGGATCTGAAGTACTTGCTCCGGTGGTATTTCCTCCCCCAGCAGCATCTACGATCGAGTTTTGTATCGTTACTCCTGTGCTCACATCTTTAAACTCATTTCCCCAAACTATGGAATTATTCAAATTCACCGTACCACTTGAGCGATACACACCAGCATTTCCAGAGGAATAATCTGAAGAGTTATTAGCTATTGTACAATTATTTATATTCATTGTACCTCCTGAAACATAAATTACTCCTTCATAGGAATCGTTGATGTTTTCAAAAAACAACGAATTCTCAATCAAGGCGTTCCCCCCTCCTTCAAAAGTAATCGCACTTCCTCCTCGTGCTCCATTTTCATGAAAATAAGAGTTTGAAACTTGAAAAGATGTTTGATTAAAACTCAACGCCCCCCCACGATATAGTAGTGTTCCCGGGTAGCCCAAATAACCTCCTCTGAAAACACAATTTGAAATAACACATAATCCAGCTTTATAGGTAGCTATAAATCCTCCACCATCCGGATAATACAAGATGGTTCTTGGTAAACAATAATTAAAGTTGCAACTAGTTACAATTAATCGACAACCACTCTGTGCATATAAAGAACCACCCGGAAGTGTAAAATTAGTATTGTTATTTAAAAAATCGCAAGATGTAAGAGTAACAACCGCAGGCTTACTTAAGGATGACGTTGGATCTTTTCGCACACAAATAGCACCTCCTCCAACACTGTTTGGAGAGGCAGTATAATTTCCATCAAACACACAGCTCGATATGTTTATCCTTGTGGTATCAATTGTATTACTAGCACCTATTGTAATTGCACCAGCTTCAATATAATTCTTAATTTTTACATGTTGCAAGGTAAACTCAGTTACATTACAATTTCCTGAACACGTTGAGTACCCACCAAGATCGGAGAATAAGGGATTAGTAAAATTAAAGGTTGAGAGAAAAATGGTATTTTCTTTTCCTGCTCCAATAATAATTAAGCCCTTTTTTTTAACCGAAATTGACTCATTTTTATAGGTTCCAGCATCCACTAAAATACTATCATTATCCGCTGCAACAGCGATGGCTTTAGTTAAGGTTAAATATGGTTGAGCAGGTAATAAACCCGAATTTGAATTATTACCGATGGCAGTACAATATACATCACCCGTTAAATCACCGTCATTCACATAAATCTTCTTCGCATTTAATGAAAAATTAAAAAAAAATATGGCAATTATGACCGCTAATCTATTTTTATATTGAGTTATTAAATGCATTTTATAGTTTTCATTATTTAGAATTGTATCTTATAAGTCTGGTATTCATCATTTGCATTTTTAAGCTCTATCATGTACAATCCTTCAGACAATTCAGGGAAACTAAACTCTCTTTGATTCATTCCTTTTTCAGAAACCCAATCGGTTTGGTACACTAGCTGACCAACAGAATTAAATAGTTTCAATTCCATTTGACCAATAGAACTAGACTCATAACTCAATGCAAATTCATGATTTATAGCAGGGTTTGGATGTATTTTATATTTCGTTTCTGCATTAGATGTTGTGTATTCAAAATTCACTGATTCAACATCTGAATACTCATATTTACCATCATAATCTGTTTGTTTCAAACGATAGTATGAAACCCCTTCATACGGTTTGTTATCAAAACCGAAATAGTATAAGTTCACTGTACTAATACCCGCTCCTGGTTTTTTAAACAATTCATTGAAATGCTGTCCATCTTGGGATCGTTCCACTGTAAAGTAATCGTTGTTGGTTTCACTTGCCGTAGCCCAATCTAGACGCACACGGTTTGTTTGAGGTTTTGCAGTGAAGTACAACAAATGAATTGGTAAAGCTGATGCTTCGTCTCCAGCCGCCATATCAAAACTGAAAGTAGTTAGACCAGACCAAGTTAATGTATTTGTTGCAACATCTACCCCACCAGTTCCCTCTGCTATACCGTTTGTAATGTTTGGTGAAGCACTCGTGTTAGTAAAGGTTACCGGTTTATACCATGTACCACTACTCACTTTTACAGGTACTAATTTAGATTCATCACCCGTAACATCTCCATCGATGTAAGTGTAAGTTATCGAATAGTTTGGTGTACCTGATAATCCAGAAGGTGAAACCGACCAATAACGACTAATATAATTTTGGAAGTTAGCCGCAACGAAACCTGGAGCTACTGTATTTTTTACATACGTGGTGATAAACGAACCTGTAGTTGCACCAGCACTAAAATTCAAAGACATAGGAGTGTAGTTATTACCCTGACCCATTGGGAAAATGTAGTTTGTGTTTGTATTCACAAAACGTTTAATGAACGCTGTTTCACTTGCGGTAGC
>JBKCEW010000105.1:0-34850 GCA_046304235.1 Crocinitomicaceae bacterium
GTATTTTATCTGATGACTTGGCGGTAAATGCTGAAAAAGCCTCGGGATTTGTATCTTCTAGGGAGTTACCTGTTTTGTGGAAAATCACCAAAGGTTCCTTATTAAACAAAGTAATCATTCTACCTTTTGCTTTTTTATTAAGTACTTTTCTTCCAATTGCTGTGATTATTATTCTTGTCATTGGAGGTATATATTTAGCGTATGAAGGAACGGAAAAAATTGTTGAGTATTTATTTCATAAGAACCATAATCAAGGTGAAGTGGATGAAATCATTTATACACCTGAAGAAGAAATAGAATATGAAAACGAAAAAGTAAAAGGTGCCATTTTAGTTGATTTCATTTTATCGATTGAAATTGTAATCATCGCTTTAGGAACAGTAATTGAGAAACCTTTATCTATTCAAATTCCAGTTGTTTCATTGGTCGCATTAATTGCTACGGTTGGTGTTTATGGAATTGTAGCCTTAATAGTTCGAATGGATGATATTGGCTTAATGCTCATTAATAAAAGCAATAACAAACCCGGATTTAAAAAATCATTAGGCGTGTTATTGGTTAGAACTTTACCTATCGTGATTAGAATTTTAGCTGTAGTGGGAACTTTCGCTATGATTTTAGTTGCAGGTGGAATTTTCGTACATAACATACCACAAATACATGCATTGCTTCAAGGTCTGCAATCAACTTTAGCAGATTTCATAGCAGGTTTAGCAGTTGGTATTGTTTCTGTTTTGGTAATGTACCTAATAAAAGGAACAAGAAAAGTTGTTAAAAAACGTCGCTCGTTATAAAGTTCTTATTTAGAAAACCCAATAAATTTCCCTTTACCTTTTTCTTCGATTTGAGTCAAAGCTGGTTGTCCAAAATAATAAACGTTACCTTGGTTTTCTATTCGACCAAAAACATCGATTACATTAGTATATAAATACATATCACCATACCCTTGATTTAGAAAGAAAATTGAGTCTCTAACCACTAATTGAGATACATCAAATTTATTTATAGAAGTATTTTCATAACGCGCTTTATTCGTTCTCCCTTTCAATACTAACAAACCAGTTGAATTTGATTTTGTAACATATAGCTCTTTACACTTTAAGTTAAGGTTCATGTCTCCTCCAGCTTCACGCATTTTTATCGTACAATAACTCGCTTTAATTGTATCATCTGAGTATACATTATTTGTGCCATCGTAATAAATATTATACAAAAGATTAATATGAATTTTCGCTTTTACATTTTTATCATACCCTCTTAAAAAACGACATGAATTATTGTTCGTAATTGTAAGAGCACTATCTTGGACTTGAACATCAATAAATGGAAAAAGATTTTCGCCACAAGTTATCTCTACATAATTAATTGAATCTTGAATTAATTCGTATTCAACAAATGGGTGTAAAACTAAATTTGTAAAATCCCCTTGACCCAAGGTTTTGGTTACTTGTTTACCTGAAGATTTAAAGCATGACCGTTCATTCTGCTTTTTACAACTTATAAAAAGTGAAAACAGCAATAAAAAAAAGCATGATTTATACCAATTCAACTTCTTCTTCGGAAAGCTTAAATTCTTTTTCACTTTTTGCAATTACTACTGATGCTAAACAATTACCTAATACATTTACGCTCGTTCTAGCCATATCCATCAAGGCATCTACAGCTAAAATTACACTTGCTTTTTCAGGATCTAACCCCATGGAAGCAACGGTACCCGCTAAAATCACAAATGAAGCACCACGAACTCCTGCTACCCCTTTACTCGTTAACATTAACACCAAACAAATCTGAATTTGTTGACCGATAGACAAATCAACACCACACATCTGTGCTACAAAAACTGAAGCCATGGATAAATACAATGTTGTACCATCTAAATTAAAGCTATACCCAGTTGGAATAACGAAACCAACTATTTTCTTTGGAACACCTAAACGCTCCATATTTTCCATAGCCTTTGGAAGAGCGGCTTCACTACTCGCTGTTGCAAAAGCCAATGTAACTGGCTCGGTAACTTCTTTTATAAATCTTCTAATTGGAACTTTTACAGCCAAAGCAATTGGAAATAAAACAAGTAATACAAATACAACTAATCCAACATACAGGGTTCCGACCAACTTCATTAAACTAAATAAAATATCTGTCCCGGACTTAGCAACCGTACTAGCAAGTGCACCAAATACTGCCAAAGGAGCGATATACATCACTATGTCTGTAAATTTAAACATCACCTCACTTAATGACTCACAAAAATGAATCATACGCTGTTTGTGAGTGAGATTGCTAACCATAGTAATACCAATAGCAAAAATGATTGAAAAAATAACAACTTGAAGAACTTGATTTTCAGATATTGATTTTGCAATGTTTTCAGGGAAAATATCAACCAAATGGTCTTTAGCAACGTGGGTTTGTTCTAACAGTTCTGCAGACTTCTCTTTATTCGCAACCGAAGCCTCAACCTTAACACCTACTCCTGCTTTACTAAGATTTATTGAAACTAGACCAACAAATAGAGCTACTGTAGTAACTAACTCAAAATATAAAATACTTTTTAAACCAATCCTACCTAATTGTTTAATATTACTATGACCAGCGATACCAACCACAAGCGTAGCAAAAATTAAGGGAGAAACAAGCGATTTGATTAACCGTAAAAATATTTTACCAAAACGTTCTGTTTCTACAGCAATAGATGGAAAATCTATACCAACTTCAACAGCTAATAACATACTTGAAAAAATCCACAAAGACAATTTCTTTCGTTTGTATGTAACAAATAATAAACCAATTAATACTATACCTCTTAAAATCTTGAATATAATTGGATCTAAATTTGGCATTTGTCCTTGTAGAAAAAATAAAAAACCCGTAATACAGAACAAAGTGACATAACTAAAAATAGAAGTGATTGCTTTCATTGTTTGTCTTTAAATCTTGAATTTTCAAAAATACGAAATTTAAACAAGCTAAATGTAAAAACAAAAACCTATACAATCAACTAATAAACAGGTTATTAATAAAAATTAAACATTTAACTCTAAACATTTCTCTAATTCCTATTGTTGAATTAAAGATTATTACTAATATTGCGTAACCAAAGTGTCGTTTGGTATAATCCTCAAAATTTTATTGTTATTACAACATTAATCACTGCAAACTATCTTTATGGATATTAAAGAACTTGAAAGTAAGAAACTTTCAGATTTAAGAGTTATTGCTCAAACACTTGGTATTGAGAATGCTGAATCATTGAAAAAATCTGAAATAATCAATCAATTAAATCAGATGAGTAAACAATCTAATCCATCAGAAACATCTTCTCAAGAGGAAGCAAAAACAGTTAGTCGAGTTAGAAAAACTGTAATCAACAAGAATGATACAGAAGAGATTCAAACCTCTACAACTATCGATGACACTACTTCAAAAGAAGATGTAGAAAATCAAGTTCAAAAAAGAGGTAGAAGAAAAATTACTGAAGATTCAAAAGTTGAAACAACTGAAAATACATCAGAAGAAAAAACAATCAATCCTTCGGAATCTACCCTGGAAGCAGATAGACCGCAAAGACGACCTCAACACCAAAATCAAAATCAACGTAACGACCAGAATAGACCGCAAAACAATAACAATAGAAATAATAACCAAGAAAATAGACCACAACGTCCTCAACACCAACATAACAACCAAAATCCAAATCAAACGAATAATCCAAATCAACAAGTTGCTAAACCCGAAGAAAAAGAGGAAGAAATTAGATATGATTTGGCAGGTATTGTAAGTGCAGAAGGAGTATTAGAAGTAATTCAAGAAGGATTCGGTTTTTTACGTTCTTCTGATTACAACTACTTACCTTCACCAGATGATGTATATGTATCTCAAAGTCAAATCAAATTTTATGGTTTAAAAACAGGAGATACAGTAAAAGGTACTATTCGTCCTCCGAAAGAAGGTGAGAAATTTTTTCCTTTAGTAAAAGTAGATTCTATTAATGGAAGACACCCATCCTATATTCGTGACCGTGTACCGTTCCAATATTTGACCCCCTTATTTCCTAACGAAAAATTCAAACTGACTGGTCATAAAGATGAATCAATGTCAACCAGAATTATGGATTTATTTGCTCCAATTGGAAAAGGTCAACGTGGTATGATTGTGGCCCAACCAAAAACGGGTAAAACCATGCTATTAAAAGACGTTGCAAACGCAATTGCAGCGAACCACCCAGAGGTTTACTTAATCGTACTTTTAATTGACGAGCGTCCGGAAGAGGTTACTGACATGGCAAGAAGTGTGAAAGCAGAAGTAGTTGCTTCAACTTTTGACGAACCAGCTGAAAGACATGTGAAAGTAGCAAATATCGTGCTTGAGAAAGCGAAAAGAATGGTTGAATGTGGTCATGATGTATGTATATTATTAGATTCAATCACTCGTCTTGCAAGAGCTTATAACACGGTATCCCCTGCTTCTGGCAAAGTATTATCGGGAGGTGTAGATGCAAATGCATTACACAAACCAAAACGTTTCTTCGGTGCTGCTCGTAAAATAGAAAATGGAGGTTCACTTTCAATTATCGCTACAGCTTTAACTGAGACGGGCTCTAAAATGGATGAAGTAATCTTTGAAGAATTCAAAGGTACAGGTAACATGGAATTACAGTTAGATCGCAAGATTGCAAACCGTCGTATCTTCCCTGCGATTGACATTACAGCTTCAAGTACAAGACGTGATGATCTATTGGTTAAGAAAGAAGTACTACAACGTGTTTATTTATTAAGAAGACACATTGCAGATATGAATCCAGTTGAAGCAATGGAATTCTTAAAATCTCAAATGGATAATACATTATCTAATGAGGAGTTTTTAGCATCAATGAACAGATAATAAATTCAAATGAAAAATTCAGTATTAATTGGCGTATTTTTTGCCTTTGTTTGGGGAGTAATCAAATTTCTTTTCCATACAGATTTAAATAAAGCAATCAATCCATTTGTTTTACTGAATATTTTTTTCTTGTTAACAGCCATCGCATTAGGCTTGTTTTTTATCAAGAAAAAAGAAGGTTATTTATCTGGAAATATAATTTCTGATTTTAAAAAAGCGATGGGTATAGGTCTACCTTATACCCTTATCGTTTCTGGTTTTATTTATTACTACTATGCTACATTTAATCCGATGTATGTAGAAAATAAAATCCAACAAACCTATGATTTAATTGATGCATCTATTGACAATCCCAAGAAACTTGTGGAATTAAAAAAACAAAAACCAGAGTTTGAAGTAATGTCAAAAGAACAATTAAGAAAAGAACTTAAAAAAGGACCAGCTAATATGTATTCAGCGAAAGCGACAGGTCTATTAAGTTTACTTTCAATGATGTTATTGACTACGTTTTATAGTCTATTGATATCGTTGATTTACAGAAAAATTCTTTTCAAAAGATTAGCTGATTAGTGATCACCAGCAAATAGAAATTTGTTTGGACTAACAAGTTGAGTTTTCACAGCGTACATGACAATTCCAGCCGTATTTTTAACACCTAGTTTTGCCATAATATTTTTTCTGTGGGTATTAATGGTATGATTGCTTAAAAATAATAAATCTGCAATTTGAGCATTCGTTTGGCCTTCTGCAATTAATTTAATGATTTCACATTCACGATCAGAAAGCAAAACGGGTTCGCATGAAAAAGATTCAAAATCGATGTCTTCCACATTAATTTGTGCACGTTGAATCGTTTCTAGAATTTGACCACAGAAGAATTTATTTCCTTGTTCTGTCTCTTTGATTGCATTGATTATTTCAGAAATATCACAATCTTTTTTCACATAACTTTTAACACCGCTTCTTAAAGCGTCAACCAATGTTTGTGCACTTTGTTCAGGTGTGATCGCTACAAATTTTACGCTAGGATATTGGTTTAATACTTTTGGTACTATGTCAATTTCAAATCCAGGTGAAGTGTAATCAATCAAAACAACATCCGCTCCAAAAGACTTCATCAAATCTAATAACTCCTTATTTTCTTTAGCTTCACCAATAATTTCAATGGTATCATGTGAATTGAAAATAGTTCTCAATCCTACTCTTATTAGTTCATTGCTGTCAGCTAAAATAAGTTTCATTATTTAGAATGAATTTAATTAAGACAAATATACTAAACAGAATGAATATATAATATGATTTCAATAAAAAAGCGCATCCAATTTGAATGCGCTCTTCTATAAAAATGAAAATAATTATCTTGTAAATAACATTTCTCTGAATTTAGGCATTGGCCACAATTCATCATCTACCAATAATTCTAATTTATCAGCATGGTAACGAATGTCATCAAAATGAACTTTAACGTTATCGCAATAAGCAATCGCTTTATCTTCAGCATGCTCAATTGAATTTGCTTTTTTACGTGCATCCAACATTTTATCAGCATGAGCCTTCATACTATTTAAATGCTCAGAAATTTTAGAAACAAGTTCAATTTGTGTTTTAGCAGCTTCTCTTCCAGTAGTTTCTCCTAATACGCTAATTAAACCTTGCACATTTTGAATTAACTTATTTTGGTATTCAATAGCAGCAGGTATAATCTGACTTTGAACCATATCTCCAATGATACGTGCTTCAATTTGAATTTTTAAAATATAGTTTTCAAATTCTATTTCTTGACGTGCTTCTAATTCTCTTGGTGTTAAAACGTTTAATTCATGAAACATTTCCTTCACCTTGTCGTTAGCCCATGCTTTTAATGCACGTGGAGTATCTTTTAAATTAGCCAATCCTCTTTTTTCAGCCTCAACTACCCACTCATCTCCATATCCGTTTCCTTCAAAACGAATTTTTTTAGAATCTTGAATTAAATGTTGAAGTTCCTTTAAAATTGCCTCATCCTTAGATTCTCCTTTTTCAATTCTTGCATCAACACTTACTTTGAAAGCTTTTAATTGATTAGCCATGATTGTATTCAATACGATCATTGCAGAAGCACAGTTTGCAGAAGAACCAACAGCTCTAAATTCAAATTTATTCCCTGTAAAAGCAAAAGGAGAAGTTCTATTTCTATCTGTATTATCCAACATAATTTGAGGAATCTTACCGATATTCAATTTCAACTCAGTTTTATCTTCAGCAGACATTTTACCTTCTTTTACATTATGCTCAATATCGTCCAACAATGCAGATAATTGAGTTCCAATAAAAGTTGAAATAATTGCCGGAGGAGCTTCGTTTGCACCTAATCTATGGTCATTTCCTGCTGATGCAATACATGCTCTTAGAATATCCGCATTATCGTGAATCGCCTTGATTGTATTTACAAAGAAAGTTAAGAACTGCAAGTTTGATTTTGGATTTTTTCCAGGTGCTAATAAATTAATACCTGTATTTGTACTTAACGACCAGTTATTATGTTTACCTGAACCATTTACCCCTGCGAACGGTTTCTCATGGAATAACACTCTAAAGTCATGCTTGCGAGCAATTTTCTCCATGATATCCATCAACAATAAGTTATGGTCGTTTGCAAGATTACACTCTTCAAAAATAGGCGCACACTCAAACTGATTTGGAGCAACTTCATTATGACGCGTAGTAACAGGAATACCTAATGCGATAGATTCGTTTTCAAATTCACGCATAAAAGCTGTTACTCTCTCTGGAATAGATCCAAAGTAATGATCCTCTAATTGTTGTCCTTTTGCTGAATCATGTCCAAACAATGCTCTACCTGTCATCATTAAATCAGGACGTGCATTGAATAAAGCTTGATCTATTAAAAAGTATTCTTGTTCCCAACCTAAAGTTGCATTTACTTTAGTTACGTTTTTATCAAAATATTGACATACTGCAACAGCGGATTCATCAACTGCGTGCAATGCTTTTAATAAAGGCATTTTGTAATCTAAAGATTCACCTGTATAAGAGATAAAAATTGTAGGAATACATAATGTTTTACCAATCACAAAAGCTGGAGAAGAAGGATCCCATGCGGTATACCCTCTTGCCTCAAATGTATTTCTAATTCCACCATTAGGGAACGAAGAAGCATCCGGTTCTTGTTGTACTAATAAATCACCATCAAAACGTTCAAGTGCTCTTCCTGGACCAACAGGCTTGAAGAAAGCATCGTGTTTTTCAGCGGTTGTACCTGTTAAAGGCTGAAACCAGTGTGTATAATGTGTAGCACCCTTAGTAATAGCCCAATCTTTCATTGCGGAAGCAACTTGATCAGCCATTTTACGATCCAAACGAGTTCCATTTTGAATGGCCTCCATCATAGATTTATATGCCTCACTTGGTAAATATTCACGCATTGCTTCAGCATGAAATACATTTTTACCAAATTGTTCAGAGATTTTACCATCAAAATCAATGTGTTTTGGTGTTCTTTTTAACACATCTTGATACGCTTGAATTCTTTTAGTAGCCATAAAATTATTTTTTTTCGAGACAAAGGTAAAAAAAATAGGGGGTACATCAAAAAAAACACAATTTTTCTACACCTACCCCCTCGTTTTTTAGTTAAAAATTATAAAATCACACTTTTTTCTTGATTAGATACATTTTATTTTCACATCCATCAATTAATCTTTTAATATTCTTTTTGTGTGTAAGAACAACTGCAACACCTATTAGAAAAGCAAAAACGATCAATGAAATTGATTCTTCTTTAAAAACAAACGTTATTAATAAGGGAAAACTTATTGCTGTAATGATGGCTCCAAGTGAAACAAAATGAAAAGCGAGAAATACAGCTAAAAAAATACCTAAGCAAACAAATGCTGCAACAGGTTGTAATGCAAAAATAACACCCAACGAAGTCGCTACTCCTTTACCACCTTTAAAGCCTGCAAATAGAGGGAATACATGGCCAAGTATAACCATAATTGAAGCTACAATTTTAATATTCATCATCCCATTATGAGATAAATTTGAATCAAGAATTAATTGTGGTAACATCACAGCTAGTAACCCTTTTAATACATCAACCGTTAGCACAATTACCCCTGGTTTTTTTCCTAAAACACGAAAGGTATTTGTTGCACCAGCATTTTTACTGCCATGTTCTCTGACATCAAGACCATAAAACCGCTTACCTACCCAAATTGCTGTTGGAATAGAACCTAACAAATAAGCAACACATCCAAAAACAAGAAAGTTTACCATACTTATTACAATTAATTATTACTAAACAATCTTAAGAACTTACTTATAAACACACGATTATCAGTAAACTCATACACGAAATTTTTATACTTTCTTTTATCAGCTTTGAGTGTACTAATCTTATTAGCAAAATCCTCATCCTCTGAGAAAATCTTCATATTACCATCCTTCTTCACCATCTCATATTCAAAATAATAATCTTTAGAAACCGCAGCATTTAAATACATACAAAATCTATCCCCATTAACATTTTCAGAGTATGCTTGAGAAAAAGACAATTTGATAGGAAAAGCTTTATTAACAGGTTTACCATACACTGAAACTAGTCCAGCATCATCTCCAAAAGAGATTAAACCTCTATCTTGATTCTTTTTAGATTCAAACGAAGTTAATTTAACACCAGTAAGTACTATCGAATTATCTAATTCCGATGGAATTTTTTTCAATTCACCTTTTTCCTGGTATGCTTCCTTAGCCTTCTGACCTGATTTAGGATCAGACCAAGATGACATAGCATCAAATAGCAAGGTAGAATTTATATCAATACCGGTTGAACTTTCATCTAATGTGATTTTCTCAACAGCAATATCCATCACAGACTTATCTATTGGCATATCATAACGTAATGATAAATCCATCGTAGTTTTAGAAGATTCCTGATTATATTTTACTAATCCATAAGCTTGTACAGCTATGTCACCATAGTTCATCCCTAAATTAACCTTACCAACACCAGACAGTGAACAGGCTTTTGTATTAAGTGCAACAAAATTTCCAGGTACTGAAAAATCAGTCAATTTTTCCTTTGATGCAATTTGAAACTGAGAACTATCTTTATTAAACTGTAATAAACCATTCGCAGAAATTACCACAGGATCATTCACACTAATCATTGGTGATAAGAAAGTTGGATACATTTTCAAACTATCTTGGCTAGGAGAATCTCTCCATAGTATTCCTGCTGAAATAACTTTATTATCCACCGTCTTCATACTTTCACCCACAGGAATTTGTATGTTTTTAGGGTCTAATTCAGACTGGAAAGCCAACCAACTTTTTGAGAACTTATCACATTTATGTTTGATACGAGTAGAACCTTTGAATGCTAGCAATGGATTCGCAGCATTTATTTTAACACTTCCGTAAAATTCAAATTGTGGACTCAACTTAAAAGTATCAACTTCATTAATTGTACCGAAGGCAACTGTTTGAAATACAGAGTCAACGTTAACACTTTCCATTTTTATCAACCTCAATGTTTTATCTACATCATAATAAGGGTATTCCCCTCTAGCTGAAAAACTTTTTCTTGAACTAATAATTGTACTCGAATTTAAGAATGTATGGAAACGAGTAGTTCTGTTGGCGATAATTTTAGATTTTTCCAACGGATCCATTTTTGCTCTTTTGTGAATTACTACTTTTCCACTATCAGGATATATTCGAGCATCGGCAACATCTATATATTTCGCATCTAAACAGTTGAGTAAATTATTTTTCAAATCAAAAATCGCTTTAGAAGTTCTAAATTGCAATGAATCTTGTCTTGCGTTTGTTGAAAACATATTTGAAATTAAATTTTCATCGGATGAGGCAACAAGGTTACCATCATTGGTTCGAAGATCAATTTCATCCTTATCCATAAACCAATCGAATTTATCCATTGTACAATCGTACTGATTAACAGGGAAACTTACAATAGTCTTACCAGCATTCGATACAAAATTTCCTATTCTTTCTTTGAATGAAATATGAGATTTAATATTTTCAGTAGTTAAAGAATATTTTTCTTCTCGATCATTATCTATACCAGACTTATTTAATATATTGAAGAAAGAAGTATCTGCATTCATATCCCAACGAGAGAAATTAAACAGTCTAGACCCCATACTAGCTACTGCAAAATTCATCGTTCCACTTCCTGTCATACCACTTGGCGCAACCACTGCAATACCATCTAGTTTAGCTTCATCATTAAAAAATGAAAGTGGGATGTCAGTCGAGTATGCCTTTAATTTATTCCCTTTTGGTAAATAACATATATAAGCTTTTTGAGATTTCACATCTGGATATTGAATACCTGTTTCTATTGGCTTATTTTCAAAAACTGCATATCCAACTGTTGAATCAGGTAAAAAAGTAAGAGACTTAGAAATAGAGGTTGATTTGATAAAATCAATTTTACCAGAACCCTGAAGTCCATTATTAGATAAGACTATTTTATTTTCGTATTTAGCACCTGTTCCATAAAAATCATATCCGCCTTGAGGCGCATCCTGAACGAAGCCAAAAGAATAATCTGGCATAATTTTTAAATCTTGCTTTATTATTGGAAATATACCAGCTGAATTAAGTTCTCCTTTTAATTTAAATGCTTTCTCCTTAAAATTATCTAGCGAATCCAACATAAATGGATAAACCTCAAAATAGAATCTTGCGCTATCATATGCACCTTTGAATAAAGATTTTTGGGCATAATACACTTTTACTTTATTGCTCACATTAATTTTAGGAAAATCTGTGATTGATTTATTTTTTCCAGATCGATTGCTAGGATCATCAACAAATAAGTCTCCTTCGATACCAGAAACCGCACTAGTCATAGCAATTGATCTATTCCCATCTTCTTGTTTAAGTGGCGAAACCTTAAATAAACTCGAACCAGTTTTCGTTAATTTCACCTTATTATCTTGATAAAGATATTGAGCATCCAATGCTTCTACCTCCATTTTACCAGCATTTAACCAACCTGAAAACTTAAAGTTTCTGTCATTTGAAATACTAACTTTTGCCTTTTTTGGAAAAACAACCATTTTTTGAATTTCAGATAAAGAAACCATATCCACCGCCTCTAGATTCAAATCAAGATTAGCCAAACTCATAACACCAAAATTCGGCATGGTTCTCCTTTCCTCAGCTTGTTCTTTATACAAATTATCAATTCGTTTTAAATTGTCATCTTGTTGAATTTCCTCTTCCGTTTTACCCTCTATTTTTTTAGGTCGCATATCTGATATAAAGATTAAATTATCATAATCAATTTGATCAGCCCTCGCTTGAACGAAATTAAATAGCTTTTGATTTACAATAATAACCTTTGACTCAGGATCATAATTAATAAACCCTAATGAATTCAATTCCAACATCATTTGCTTCGCTTGCTCAATAGTTTTATTCAAAGACGATGCTAATTTCCCCTCATTCAGAATTGTCTCTCCGGTCTCTTTACAATAATTAGAAATGGCAACAAGTGGATGAATTTTCTCCATAGCGTTTAATCGCTCATACAATTTGCCATCAAACATATTTTTAGATTCAAACTTAGCAATTCTTTGTTCCTGGCTAATACCAAAATCATATGTAAAAGCTAATTCTTCAACACCCTTTTTCCAAACTATTTTTGGAACATACATATCTAAATTATGATAAGAACTAGAGAAAGGTGCAGCTGATGTTCCAACTTTACCTCTTGCAAATTCTAATGAATTGTGTTCGATATTGTAATTAATATCTAGACCAGGATGTGAAATAGAATCCTTTTGACCAACATATATAGCTAAATTAGATGATGGAGCTATAATCTTTTTTGGGTCAATCGAAACACTCAAACTGCTTAAACGAACAAATTTCTTGCCCTCTTTAAAGATGATTACTTTTGCTGGTTCTTTTACAGTACCAACACCTATAAAACTTGCTCCTTGCAATGAAAAACCACCTTCATAATCAACCCCTTCTTTGATATTCTTAATTGCTAAACGCTTATTAAATGAAACAAAGTAAGGGAAAGTTTTATCCATCTCCCTAGTAATGACAAATGCTCTATCTGTCAGTTTACCAAATATGGGTTTAGAAAAATAAGGTGTAACAAGCAAAACAGAATCACAACTTAAATTTGTTGATTTCATTGGAATATCGTACCCATACAAGGTAGCATAAGAAACATCTCGTTTTAGTCCTACTTTTTCCCAAAAAATTTGCCCCCCCCTTCCAACATATTTTTTTAGAAAAGGATCATAAGTTCCTTTTGAACCTTCGACAACGATACTATCATGAAAAGGTTTTTCTTTTTTTGTTGACTCTAGTGTATTTTTAACCAAACAAATTAATTTACCACCTTCAAATTTAATTATAGGTTTATCTGTCACATCAAAGGCGAAATTACCACCTTTATAATACCATGCATGATTCGGAGTTTCCGCGATAACCGCTTTTGAAAAAAAGTCAGCTGATAGTTCAATAAAATCTTTAAACCTATTAATATTCTTTGAATTAAGTAGTTGCTCAACAGAACCATGCCAAGCTTTATAACTCGCATTTGATTGATTTTTGACAACAATCGAATACATCGAATATACATAGTTGTATATTTCAGGATAAGGAGGTAATTTTTTAGTTTCCATCAAATTACAGGTCTCTATCATTTTAGAAAACTTATCATCTGGAAATTCATTTGACTCAACTAAAAGAGGAAGTAATTCTTTTTTAACAAAATCTCTCGGTTCAGAAGTTTTAATTTCGCTCAATTGATTCATCAACTCTTTAACGAATTTTTCTCTGTTCTGAGAATAATTCTGACCATAAAGAATCGTATTTGATAGAATTACACATATTATAATTAACCAATTTTTCATAATCTATATTTTAATTTTTAACAAGTATAAGTGCAGCCCAGGTTTCTTTTACAATTTTAGAATCAAAAATTAAACCATACTGTTCAGCATAACGAATTATTTCTTCTGAATCAGTGTCAAAAAAACCACTCAAGGCTATCTTAGCATTTTTATCTAAAGCATATGCATAGAATTTCATATGGCTTTTGAGAATGTTTTTATTAATGTTTGCTAAAATCAAATCAAATTTTTCTCCTTCAATTAAATCAATATCTCCACACAATGCTTTGATATTATGACAATTATTTCTTTCTGCATTTTCAATTGTATTATCTACTGACCAAGGCTCAATATCAATTGCTAAAATCTCTTTAGCTCCTAACTTTTCTGCTAAAATTGCTAAAACTCCAGTGCCAGTCCCCATATCTAAGACCTTGATGGGTAAATCTTCCAGTTCTAAAAGTAGCTTAGACATCATCCAAGTTGTTTGGTGATGACCAGTACCAAATGACATTTGTGGTTGAATCACGATTGGCAAACCTACAGCTAACGATTGATCGTGAAATGGTGCCAAAATAGTGAGTTTATCCTCTACAAAAACTGGATTGAAATCAGATTCCCATACCGCATTCCAATTTTGAAAAGGAATTTTTTCAACGAATACATTAGTTTGTGTATGTTCCTTTATTTCTTGTAAAACACCCTCTTCTAAATTACGCTCATTAAATTCATTTTCATTTATATAGGCTTCTACTCCATTTTCAAGCTCTACAAAACTATCAAATCCTATTTCTGATAGAGCAGCAATTGCAACTTCATTCCAAGGTTCAACCTCAGAAAAAATAAAAGTAACTTTAATTCTATCCATTTAATATGCTGTTGAAATAGCATGAAAATCTGATGCTTTTAATGATGCTCCCCCTATTAACCCACCATCTACATTATCACAAGCAAACAATTCCTTTGCATTTGTAGGATTGCAACTCCCTCCATAAAGAATTGAAATCGAATCACCTATTTTTTGATTATATTTATCTGTAATACTTTTTCTAATACAAGCGTGCATATTTTCTGCTTGCTGAGAGCTAGCAGTTCTTCCAGTTCCAATAGCCCAAATTGGTTCATATGCTATGGTTACATTTGTAATTTCTTGATCAGAAAGGTGAAATAAAGTTTCTTCCAATTGATTTATTACAAATGACTCATGATTATTTTCATCTCTAATTTCTAGAGGCTCCCCACAACAAAAAATAACATGAATATCATTAGCTAAAGCTGCATCCACCTTTTGCTTTAAAAAAGAATTGCTTTCATTGAAATACATTCTTCTTTCGGAATGACCAACTAATACATACTTTACTCCCAAATCTTTCAATTGCGTAATTGAAACCTCCCCCGTAAAAGCGCCACTTTCTTTTGGATAAAAATTTTGTGCACCAACAAAAAGATTATCAGTTGCATTTATTAATTCAGATATATATATAAAGGGTGGAAAAACGATTCGAATAATATCTTTTGATACTTCTTGAGAGGATAATGATCTAACTAATTCATTCGCTTCATGCTGCAATAAATTCATTTTCCAATTTCCAGCTATTATTTTTTTTCTCATAAAGTTTAGTTAGTTTAATATATGTTTTTTTATCCAATCAAAAGATGGAATTGTTTTGTTAGGATATTTACCTTTCACAACACCTTGTTTAACAATCATTAAAGAAGGATTTGAACGAGAAACTGCTTTCAATTCTGTCGCATCATTCGTGAATGCAGGGAGATTTAATCCATTCTTTTTCAACCAATATTTTATGTATGGTCTTTGTTCGTTGGTGATTAAAACAAAAGGAATTTTTGCTTTTTTCAAAGATTTTTCAATCGATTGAATGTTTTGTAAATCATCGATTTTAGCTTTTTTCAATTCTTTTGAGAACATGATAAAAATAGTAGGTGCTTTCAAAATATACTCTCGTATGGAAATTTCAGACATTGGTTCTTCCACCACCATAATATCTTTTTCAAATCGATAGAATGAAGTATCAGAATAATTTTCGAGATATTCTTTTTCCACAACTTGAATTCTTGTATCTTTTTCAATATCAAACAATTCAACACCCTTAACTTTTTTTGTACTCAACATTTTTTGAATAAAATCAAGTTGCATTTCATTTTTACCTATTTCAGAAACAGAAATTGTTGGATTAAATTGTGTAGATATAGATGGAAGTCGCGTAGGAATAACCTCTTTAGAGATCATCGTATCATATTTCCATGTAGTTGTTTTTTCCCAAATTTTTGAATTAACATATTCTTGACTAGACCCTTCGTATTCCACAGTTTCTCCTGTTTTCAAATTTTTATAAACCAACATGTTAAGGTATTTCCCCTCTACTCCGTCGTTCATTTTTTCTTTCAAATTTGACCCTTCAGCATATGGTCTGTAATCTTTTACAGGTTCATAGTTCAATACATAACTTGTAAATATTAAACAAACAATTACAACTGCCAAGGAACTACCCCAGTAATTACCAATATATTTAATTCCAGTTCTTTTGACCCAAAGCGCCATCAAAATGGAAATTATTGCAAACGTTATTGGGAAATACCAACCAAAAACAAAAGAAAAGAAGGAAACAACTAAAATCGAAATAGGAATTACATATAAATTTTGACGTGTTGTATTAGGTGCGATTAATTTCTTTGATATAAAAATCCATAGTACAAAATATAACAATATATAATCTTTCCATAATGATTCAGAGGGAGTTAATGACCTTCCAACAGAACCTTTCATAGCGTCTCCAAAACATCCACAATCGGTAACACATTGAGGTTGTTTCATTTCATCAATTACAATTTCGTTTTCATTGACTGAGACTACTTTAATTTCTTTATTCGTTTTTGAAGCTGTAATTTTCTCTTGAGCCACTGGATCTGAGGATAAATAAGTATCTCTATCTAGAAATTTTTTATTAGAATCACAGTTTGCAGTATGCCAAGTAAGAAAAGTGAAGAAAATCATCGTTAAAAGCAACATCCAAGATGTAAACCTAATCTTACCTCCAATGATTACTAAAACACCCAATACAATTTCAATAATGCATATTAAGACGCTAAAAAACAATGCGTAGTCAATCAAAAACTCGAGCGTAAATCCAGGTGAGGAAAACCATTCTTTAATTCTAAATGCTAAGGCTCCATCTTCAAAATATTCTTCAAGTTTATAACTAAATCCTAAGGGGTCATTCGCTTTGATTAAGCCTGATACAATAAACAAACCACCTACTAAAATTCTTGAAACATAGGCCATGAATTCTTTTCCTTTTAAGAAAAATAAGCCTAATGAACTTAATATAATCAACAATAATCCGATTAGTACGAATAAACTTTGTTGATTTTCGAAATTTTTATGAAATCCAATTGTGGTAAAAGTGACACCTAGAAAATTTACTAGAATTAGCACTGAATTCAATACCAAAGATTGACCATACCATCCAAATGCTTTTTTCATAAATCTTAAAATTTAAAATGATTAGAAATTAATAACTTAAATGAATCAAAGAAAAAACAGCATAATTTAACATATCGTAGTAATTAGCATCTATACCTTCACTAATCAATGTTTTACCTTGATTGTCTTCAATCTGCTTAACACGTAAAATTTTCATTAAAATTAAATCTGTCAAAGAACTCACACGCATATCTCTCCACGCTTCTCCATAATCGTGATTCTTTTTCTTCATCAATTCAAAAGCCTCATGGGCATATTTATCATATAATCGACAAGCCTCCTCTTCACTTAGCTCTAAATTATCAGAAGTATATTCCAATTGTATCAAAGCCATTATACAATAATTCACAATTGCTTGAAATTCACCAGAAATACTTTCACCTACTAAATTACTTCCGGTCTCTTGTATTGTTCTGATTCTTTGAGCTTTAATGAAAATTTGATCTGTTAAAGAACTCGGTCTTAAAATGCGCCAAGCAGTACCATAATCTTTCGTTTTCTTTGTAAATATTTCTCTACAACTTGTGATAACTTTGGTATATTGTTCGGAAGTTTGCATTTATAATTAAATTTAAGAGTTGAAATTAATAAATTCCTATGAAAAAACACCTTAAAATAGGCAAAAAGTTATTAGACTTAAGTACTCCTAAAATTATGGGAATCGTTAATACAACACCTGATTCTTTTTATAAAAACAGCCGAACGAACACCCTAGATTCTATTCTTTTAAAAACAGAAAAACACCTAAACGAAGGTGCTGACTTTATTGATATAGGTGGTTATTCAACACGTCCAGGAGCTAGTGATATTAGCTTAGAAGAAGAAATACAACGAATCACAGAACCTATAAAACAAATTAAATCTAATTTTCCGAATTGTATCATAAGTTGTGACACTTTTCGTTCTCAAATCGCACAAATTGCCATCGATCAGGGAGCTGATATTATCAATGATATTAGTGGAGGAGAATTAGATAAAGAAATGTTTAATGTAATAGCGCGCAATAAAACACCCTATATTTTGATGCATTCTAAGGGCACACCAAAAAACATGCAATATCAAACTGAATATAAAAGTATTTTCAAAGAAATGATTAATTATTTCTCATCCAAAATTGAGCAATTACATGAATTAGGGTTAACGGAATTAATATTAGACCCAGGATTTGGTTTTGCAAAAACAATAGAACAGAATTACGAAATACTTGATAATTTAGAAGATTTCTATTTTCTAAAGTATCCAATGCTAGTTGGTATGTCAAGAAAATCAATGATTTATAAAAAATTGAATTCTACACCTGAAGAAGCTTTAAACGGAACTACCATTTTAAACACAATTGCAATAAAAAAAGGAGCGAATATTTTGCGTGTTCATGATGTTAAAGAGGCAAAAGAAATTATTCAATTGCTTTTTTAAAAGTCACCACCACCTCCATTGTTGTCATTGGAAACTTTTCCTTTTTTTGTCACTTCCATTTTTCCAAATTTATATGCTAAATTTAAATAAAAACGTCTTGTTGTTTGCTTAAATACCGATTCTTGCTGAATATTATATTGATTTAAATCAATTCTGAATTCCTGTGTATTAAAAACATCAGAAATTTTAAAACCAACCGACCAATTCCCTTCTTTAAAGGACTTTTCGCCAGAAACATCAACCGATGCTCTAGGCTGAACAGTTCCTTGAGGAGTGACTATAGGGGCATTGTATTTTGCATTTACTTGTAGTGTGGCAGTTCGTTTCCAAAATTCGATTGAACCTATATATTTAGTACTCCAATTATAGCCAACATCGTTAGTTAATTGAATTACATCATCGAAATATTTAATTTGATTCCCATTAAAAGAAATGGTGTTTTTCCATGCAGGTACAGGTCTAAATGTAATCACTAATTCACTTCCTAAACTTTCAGATTTATCAATATTAACATAAGTGACTGCAGCATATCCATTTGAGTAAAATTGTCTATATCTCTGTAGTACATTGGAAGTTTGCTTAAAGAAAATATTTGCTGAAATTTGAACTTTCTTTTTACTTATTCCAAGTCCTAATTCAAACGAATGTATAAATTCTGGATTTACTGCTGGATTTCCCATTCTTAAGTTATAAGGATCTGCATAACTTGTAAAAGGGTTTAAGGTTTCACTGCTTGGTCTATTTATTCTTCTTGAATAATTTGCGTTTAAATCAATGTTTTCTTTGATTTTATAAGTCAAAAAAGCAGATGGGTACAGATTAAAATAGTTTTTAGGAAATTCTAGATTCTTAGAAATCAAATTTGGTGTTTGATTGGATTCTTCAATACGTAAACCAAATTGATACTTGAATTTAGTAAGTTGTTGTGCAAAGTTGACATAGCTTGAAAATATTTGTTCCGTATATCTGTATTGAAAATTAGAGAGTGTATCTCCCATATATTCTCCTATAATTGTATCTAATGTCTGTGAGTGAGATCGGATATTATTTATTCTATATATTGACTTTAACCCTGCTTCCATTTTAATATTTTTGGGTAATACTCGAACCAAATCAAACATGGCTGTGTTTACATTACCGTTTTCATCGTTTGATAATTGTTGCAACAAGTTTTTACGATTTAGATCAATATTTGATTGATTGTAATTTCCTCCCGTTGTATCCATACTCACTGATTGAGTAACATCAAAATTAACATAGCCCTTATCTTCTTTAAAATCCCATTTGTAATTTACATTCAAATCCATACTCTTCTGTTTTGAGGGATCATAGGAGTCTCGATACCAACTATAAAGCATATTATTATTACTATCTAATTGATTATTAATTAAATTACCTGTTCGATTTCGTTCACCTAAATTACCCGTAAAAGAAATACCGAGAGTATTGCGATCTTTTAAATAAAAATCTGAACCTATTTTAATCGTATGAGTAACATTATAATCGGTCCCTAATCGATCTTGTTTCAACCTAAATAATTGATTGTCTATTGTTCGATTCAATAAACCAAAGTTATTTCTTTCACCTTCATAATGTTTGTATGAATAGGTTCCATAAGCATTTAATTTTGCAGCTCTATAGCTTAATGACGCTGAACCGTTGAAAAGATTTCCAGTTGCACCGCTTAAATTAACATTCCCATTAATACCTTTTAGCTTATTTTTTTTCAGAACAATATTTATTATTCCAGTTGTCCCATCAGGATCATATTTTGCAGATGGATTTGTTACGATTTCAACACGATCTACCATATTAGCAGGGATTCCAGACAAAAAACTTCCTCCATCTCGAGCTAAGGTACTCGGTCTTCCATCAATCAACACTGTTACATTACCACTACCCCTCATCGATAACTTTCCATCTTGATCCACTTCTACTGAAGGTACGTTTGATAAAGCATCTACCACCGACCCTCCTCTTGCAGAAATATCATCAGCTAGATTGTAAACTTTTTTATCAAATGAAGTTTCCAACATTTTTTTATTTGAAGTAATTACAATCTCTTTCAACTCTTTAACTTTACTGACAAGACGAATCATTCCCAAAGATCGATCTGTTTTATCTATTGAAAAACTGACATCTCTGATAACTTTGAACTGATAATTTGTTGCGAAAACCTTGACATAATATCTTCCAACTACTATTTGATCTAAAATAAAATCACCAAAATTATTTGTATAGATTGCACCTGCTACACTAGAGTCTTTCTCGTTATAAATCTTAATTGAGGCATATTCGATTGGTAACTTTGTAATACTATCGGTAACTGTCCCAGATAAAACTCCAATTTTAGCTCCTGAAGATTTTACATTTATTTGTGCATGATTAGTATTCAAGAAACATATGAATAAAAAAAATATAACTGACCTAGTTGTGATAAATCTCTCCATTTGAATAAAATAAATATGATTTATTAAACAATTCTATCAAAACGTTATTTCCATAAATAGAAAATTTACTTTCTGTTTGATTTGTTAATAATATGTTCTTTCCTTGAAGAAATATCGAAATTCCACCCAAATTATTTCGATATACAAAAATGTTATTTTTCAATTGAAATTCATTAGGAATAAAATTGACAATTTGAGTTTTAACATTATTTACAAGAGAATAGAGTAAATTATTCTCATTCCAAACAAACCCTTCATCTAGCACTTCCCAAAGACCAGAATTAAAATCACTAACGTTTATTTTGTTCCCTTTTTCAAACTTCCATAGATTTCCTATTTGATCTTCATAGATTACAAAACCTCTACCCGACTTATATTTTTTCATAAAAGCGTTTTCAACATCATAAAAATCCCCATTTTCAAAAACAGTGAAATTTTTATTAACTGTATTATTAAAACTTATCACATCCGTACCTGCATTCATTTCCATTGGATAGGAATTTCCACCAATTTCATAAAACTTACCTCTCCAAAATACTTTATAGATATCCCCATTATCTTTAAATCCGATAATATTTTCACCAATTGCTTCAGGCATAGTCATTTCTCCAGTTTGTTGCATCAACTGAAAAACTTCATTTTTATACCAAACATTAATAGTTTTAAATCTTATGTCTTGATAAACAATAAAACTATCTTTTACTACAAAATCACCTGTATTTGCACACAATGTTTTTTTAACCCCATTCTCAAACCCGTACAAAAAACTCCCGATTTGCCATGCCACAATGTTATCGGAAAGTTGATACTTTACTTGTTGTACGGTAATTTGTTCAACATTTTCACCATTAAACACTTTAAAGTTTTCTCGATTATCAACATAGGCTAGTACATTATCACCAGCAGAAAAATTGGTGATTCGTTGAAATTCTAAAGTTCTGATATTTCCCTTGTAAAAGGTATTTAAATACCCAGAAAAATCAATAAAAGGAGCAACCTGAGCTGTGATTCTAGTAAAAAGAAATAATTTAAAAAAAACAAATAACATTGAAATCAAACCCATAACAATCAAAAAAAAAACGTCCTTACCAAAAAGATAAGGACGTTCTAATATACCAATAATATTTATTACGTCAACATTGTAACAGGATTCTCTAAATATCCTTTAAGGGTTTGTAAGAAAGCCGCACCTGAAGCTCCATCTACTACTCTATGATCACAAGAAAGGGTTAATTTCATTACATTTCCAGGAACTACCTGTCCATTTTTAACCACAGGAACTTGAGAAATACCTCCAACAGCTAAAATACAACTATCAGGTGGGTTTACTATCGCTGTAAATGAATCTATTCCAAACATCCCAAGATTAGAAATAGTAAAAGTATTTCCTTCCCAATCAGATGGTTGAAGTTTTTTATCTTTTGCTTTTTGAGCAAATTCTCGTACTTCGTTTCCAATTTGAGTAAAGCCTTTAGAATCAGCAAATCTTACAACAGGAACAAGTAAACCTTCATCTACTGCTACTGCAACACCAATATGAACATGTTGATTTCTTCTAATTACATCACCCAACCATGATGAATTTATTGCTGGATGTTTTCTTAAAGACATAGCAACTGCTTTAATTACCATATCGTTAAAAGAAACTTTAACACCATCTTGTGCATTCAAAACCTTTCTAGACGCAATCGCATTGTCCATATCCACATCAATCGTCAAATAAAAATGTGGAGCCGTGAATTTGCTTTCTGCTAAACGACGAGCTATCACCTTTCTCATTTGCGATACAGGTTCATCTATAAATGACTCAACATTTGAAATATTTGTTGAAACAGTCTTAGCAGCACCAGGAACATAAGGAGTATAATGATCTATATCGCGCTTAACAACACGACCAGCATCACCAGTACCACTTACCATATTTATATCAATCCCTTTTTCTTCAGCTAATTTCTTTGCTAAAGGAGATGCTAATATTCTTGAACCATCTGCAGGAGCAACTGGTGTTGGTGTAGGAATCGATTTTTCTACAACTGAAGTTGGAGCGCTTACTGCTGGAGTAGCAACAACAGGTGCAGGAGCTTCTATTTTAACTTCTTCTACAGCAGGAGCAGAAACTGAAGCCCCAGATAATAAGCTTGAAATATCTTCACCAGCCTCTCCAACAATTGCCAAAATTGCATTAACTGGAGCAGCTTTTGTCTTCTCAACACCAATATGTAATAAAACACCATCATAAAATGATTCAAATTCCATAGTTGCCTTATCTGTTTCAATTTCAGCCAACAATTCCCCATTTGAAACTTTGTCACCTACTTTTTTGTGCCACTCAGCTACAACTCCTTCAGTCATTGTATCACTAAGTTTAGGCATGTAAATTACTTCAGCCATAATTTATATTGATTAATATTCTTTGATATATGGATAATCTTCTTGCATATACACATCTTTGTATAGCTCTTCAGCAGCTGGATAAGGTGAATTCTCAGCGAAGGTAATAGATTCCTCCACTTCTGTTTTCACCCAATCAATAATTTCTTGAATCTCATTTTCAGTCAACCAATTATTTTCTTTGATAACACTCAAGCAATGATCAATTGGATCTTTTTCCATCCATTCAGCAACCTCTTCTTTAGTTCTATATTTTTGTGGATCAGACATAGAATGACCTTTGTATCTGTATGTACGAATATCCAACAAAGTTGGTCCATCACCTCTTCTTGCTCTATCACAAGCTTCAGCAATTGCTTCGTGAACAGCTTCTGGAGACATCCCATTTACAGATTTTGAAGGCATCTCATAAGAAAGACCAATTTTAGATAAATCTTGAACATTTGTTGTACGTTCAACAGAAGTACCCATGGCATAATTATTGTTTTCAATGATATAAATTACTGGAAGTTTCCACATCATAGCCATGTTGAAAGTTTCATGTAAAGAACCTTGTCTCACCGCACCATCACCCATAGATACAAAAACAACATTATCGGTTTCATTGTATTTTTCAGCAAACGCAACCCCTGTACCCATTGGAATTTGAGCTCCAACAATACCATGACCACCCATAAAATTTCTTTCTTTATCAAAAAAGTGCATTGAACCACCTTTTCCTTTTGAACATCCTGTTGTTCTACCATATAATTCAGCCATCAAAACTCGAGGATCAGTACCAAGTGCTAAAGGATGAGCATGATCACGATAAGCAGTCATGTGACTATCAGTAGGTCTAGAACCAGAAATAGTACCTGCGACGATTGCTTCTTGTCCGATGTACAAGTGACAAAATCCACCAAATTTTTGTTGAATATATAATTGACCTACTTTCTCTTCGAAACGACGAATCAAAAGCATATCCTTATACCATTTAATATAAGTTTCTTTTGAAAATTTGGTCGTACCACTCATAGTACTTTTCTTGGTGGTTTTTCCTGGTTTTGCAATTGCCTTATCAGCCATAGTTAAGATACTTTTATTTCAGTTTGCAAATATACAAGATATTATGAATCTCTAAAATAAGAAATAGATTTAAAATAAACAATTCATTGTTACCATTTAATACTTGGCAATATCATATTGACTCCCTTTTTTTTCTCCATTATTTTTTCTTGAAACCTTATTGATTCAGCAGAATTAGGGTGTAATGTTCTGTGATGTATCATTTTACGAATTGACATGACCTCATCAATCAAAACATTTGTTTTAATATCCATATAACTAACTCTAAACTTCTCCCAAACATAATCGATTGCTTGCTGATTTGGATGCACTAAATCTTCTTTAAAAAATCGATAGTCTCTTAATTCGTCATTTACAATTTCATAAGATGGAAAATAATTTTCCTTCAAAAGATAAATCAAACTAAACAATTGCGATTTACTAATATTATTTTCAATCACTCCTTCTTTGATATGCCTTACAGGACTTACAGTAAAAACAATTTCTAGAGATGGATTAATAGACTTTATTTTTTCAATTAATTTCAACCAATAATTAGTCATTTCAGTTGCATCTGTCAATTCTTTAAAAAATAAAGACATGGGCATTTTATGACAATTTGCAACCAACTGATTTGTTGATTTTAGTCTATATCCAATAGCAGTACCAAGAGTTAAAAAAAGGAAATCAGATTCTTTCAAATAATCATGAAGTTCTTTTTTTAACGAATTCAATTTAAAGACTAACTCATCTTTGCTTAATCCAAATATTACACTAGAGGCTAGCCAAGACAACCAAACATCATCTCTTTGAAAACAAGTTGAATCAATATCAACATCTTCAAATAAATTTAAAATTGCTAATGGATGAAAAAGAGTTCCAAATGGATTTGTTAAGATATTTAACCCACCCTCTTGAAACTTCATTGAAATATCATCCGAAAAACAACTCCCTATAAAGATGCATTTACTTTGATGTGTGATTTTTTTTGAAGATGGTACAACTTCAATATCAATTTTTAGCTTCAATGTATTTCATTTTTAAAAGTAAGTGTATATTCTAGAATCTCACTCCAACCATTCCAACCAAAAGCATTTCCGAGAGATTCATTATGCCACAAACAAATGTACTCTCCACCATATGCATTTACTTCACGAAATAATTCTTCAACTAAATGAAATGCTTGTCCTTTAGTAAAACCAAGGTAATCTTTCAAAGTTCTATCCATATATGCAAATGAATGAATTAGCAGATTTGTAGCATGATTCTTTTGTAAATCAAAGAAATAAAATGGTCTTGCTGTACCCGCCCTAAAACCTACCTCATCTGCATACCCCATAGTGTAATCTTCCGAAATTCCGTAATGAATTAATTGTCGGTATGTTTGAGGTAAATGAAGCTTTAAATAATGCTGTCGAGAAATAGATGGTTTCTCTGAAGTAATTAATTCAATTCGTTCAATTTCTTTTTCTAAATAGTACCCACTCAAATTCGATTTGTAACTAGGATGTATTCCAAGCGTTATTTGGGTTGACATTTTTTTAATTAAACTTCGATGTCTATTATCATTTACGGAAATATTCCTGTCATATTTAGCCAAATCACCGACTAACCAAAACATTTTTACGTCAAAACCTCGGTCTGCAATATCTAAAATATAATCAAAAGTATCATAAGGATCTTTTTGCTCTTTGTTCAGTACCTTTTGTCTTAATTCACTACTTTCAATATTTTTTGAAATTCTATCTTTCCAAACAGCAACCCAAGAACGGATTCCTTCTTTCCATTCAAATGCCCTTACATTATCAACATCAAAAGTAGGTACAATCGTAGTCTGAAATTTAAAAGAAGATAATGCACGTTTATATTCTTCTTCCATAAAAGAGATCAAATCTTCACACCAACGATCACATATACATTGCTTTAACCATCCATATTCATATTGAATACTATTTTTTGCTTGAAATCGATCGTGATTATCGCGTTTTAAAATCAGATACTCTTCATAGCGTGATATCAAATAAAAAACCGAAGCAATTGGATCCACTACTCCATCGAATGAAAGACACTCTAATTTGTAAAACAAGGATTTAGAAATTACATACTCTTTAATTTCTTCAGAAAAAATCACATCACTCGGCTGTATATGTACCCCTGATTCAAAAATTCGATTAGAATAATTAAACTTAAACCCTTCTAATTTATTGTAATAGATAGGATCATTCGTGATTTGATATTCAATTTTACGATCTTTAAATATAAAATCGAGTGTATAAATTAATCTCTCTGATACTTCTTCTACAAAAACTACTAACATACTTAATTAATACAATCAACAATTTTTTGTACGATAAACTCTGAAGCTTTTGCATCACCAAATAAATTTGGAAATGAAAACTCTTTATGAGTAAGTAATTGATTTGCTGCATTTACTATCTTTTGTTGATCTGCATCTGCGATAATTGCATTACCGTTTTCAACAATCTCAACCCACTCCGTTTCAGGCCTTAAAATAACACAAGGCTTTTTAAAGAAATATGCCTCTTTTTGTAAACCACCACTATCCGTAATAATTAAGGATGCATTTTTCTCAAGTGAAATGATATCTAAAAACCCAGCGGGTGGAATGATTTTAATATTTTTATTATCTTTCAAAAGTGCTTTATTTTCAACTGTAAGAAGTTGATCCATCATTTTATTGGTTCGAGGATGTAAGGGAAGAACTATATCAAATCCAGTTGTGTTTTGTATATAAATTAACGCATTGAAAATCTCATTTAATCGAATTGCATCATCAGTATTCGCATTTCTATGTATGGTGACTAAAATGTAATTTTTATCTAAAACATTAATTTCCTCAAGTATTCTTGACTTTTGATCTGAAACATCAGAAAAATACATACTATTATCGTACATAATATCTCCACACAAATGAACATGAGGATTATCTACTGAAGGTATATGTTCATTGTTCATTGAAAACCCTTCTTTCACTAAATTATCAATCGCAGTTTGAGTTGGACAAAACAATAAAGTAGAAATGTGATCTGACAAAATTCGATTAACTTCCTCAGGCATAGATTTATTAAAACTTCTTAATCCCGCTTCAATATGAAAAACAGGTATATGTATTTTAGAAGCGGCTAATGCTGCAGCGATTGTAGAATTTGTATCTCCATAAATAACAATACCATCTGGTTTTTCTTCAATCATGAGCTTTTCCATCCCTTCAATCATCTTTGCTGTCTGCAAACCATGTGAACCACTCCCTACATTTAAATTAAATTGAGGATTTGGAATACCTAATTCTTCAAAAAAAATAGCAGACATATTATCGTCATAATGCTGTCCCGTATGAACAATAATCTCCTTTAATTGATCGGAAAACAAATTTTTAATCGCCCTACTAATTGCTGCTGCTTTTATTATCTGGGGCCTTGCACCTATGACTGTTAGAATTTTTTTCACTTAAATTAGTTATAATACATTTTCATCTGCAAAACTAAAGTAATTATCATTAGCAATAATAATATGATCTAAAATTGTCATTTCGATTAATTCACCAAATGATTTTATTTTTTTTGTGATTTCTAGATCAGCGCTGCTTGGCATTTTATTACCTGAAGGATGATTGTGAACCAATATCATTGCTGTTGCAAGATGATCAAATGCTTTTTTAAAAACCACTTTTGCATCAACAACTGTTCCAGTGGTACCTCCCTCTGATATTTTTTGCATCGAGAGAATTCCGTTTTTTCTATTAAGTAATATTATATGAAACTGTTCAACCGATAAATCTCGCAATTTAGGACCAAAAATCTTAAAAACATCTTCTGAAGTTTTAATAAATTCTATCGAATTTTCCGCAACTTTTCGTCTACGAGCAATCTCGAAAGCAACTTGCAACGTGATTGCTTTAACTTCACCTACTCCTTTAAATTTAATTAAATCATTAATAGTCAAGCGTGCAAACGCATCCAAATTATTTGAAACCGAAAGCAACATTTCTTTAGATAAGTCCAACGCTGACTTTTCTTTATAACCACTCCCAAGTAAAATAGCAAAAAGTTCAGCATCAGTTAAAGAATTAACTCCTTTACTAACATATTTCTCCCTTGGTCTATCCTCCAAAGCCCAATTTTTAATAGAAAAACTTGTATCCATATAGCTTTTTCTATAATAATTTAATCAAAAAAATCAATTAGGTTGATATTTAATAGAATAAAATTTAAAAACTTATGTCAATAAACTTGTGTAAAAGTTAAACAAGACAAATATTGAATGAAAATTAAAGAATGTAAATTTGCAATGTATTAAATGAAACTATGAATAAATTAACTTTTACAGCAGCAGTATTTACTATCGTTCTTCAAAGTTGTGCGCAACAAACTGAAAAAAAAGAAAATAAGACAAAAGAAGATCCAAAAGTTACCTATCACCCTGCTATTAATCACTCTTTTACAATTAATGATTTTCTTGGTGATAACAAACAACTTGACAAAGACGTAGACTCCATTTTCAAAACATTATCTGATGAAACAAAGGTAGCTCAATTATTAATGCCTGCAGTGGGTAGATTAGGAGAAACGAATGAATTGATTACCCAAAAAATCAAGGAGAATAAAATTGGAGGCGTGTTGATGTTAAACGGAACCAAAGAAGAGTTCACAAATTGGATTAAAGCCTACAACGAACTAAATCCATATAAAAACAACTTACCTTTTCTGTATTCCGCAGACGCTGAGCCTAGTTTGGTAAACAGAAAAATTACAGGTTCAACGCCTGTAATTAAAGCAAACGAAATGAAAACGATTGATGAAGTTAGAAAATATACTAACATCATTTCTAAAGACTTAAATGATATCGGAATCAACTACAATTTCTCTCCTGTTGTAGATATGTCCCCAAATAAAACAGTTGGATTTAGAAGTTTTGGTGCAATTCCGGAAAATATTATTCCTTGGTCGAACGCTTTTATTCAAGAAACACAAAAGAACGGAATAATTGCTACCGCAAAACATTTCCCTGGACACGGTTTGGTTTCTGGAGACACTCACAAAGCATTGCAAATGATTGATGGTGAATTGAAAGAAATCAAAAACTATCCAAAATTGATTCAGGACGGTGTGCTTTCAATTATGGTAGCACATATTGCTGTAAAAAACAATGAAAAATACGATACCAAAGGACTTCCTTCTACTTTATCTCCAGAAATCGTTACTAACTTATTACGTAATGAATATAATTTCAAAGGATTGATTGTAACTGATGCTATGAATATGGGCGGGGTAAGTAGTATACCAAATGCAGAAATAAAAGCAATTGAAGCTGGGATTGATATTATTTTAATGCCTTTAAATGTAGATAAAGCATACAATTCGTTATTAAAAAAATATACAGAAGATAAATCGTTTAAATCGAAAGTTGATATTGCTTCGAAACGTATCATTCGTATGAAATTATGTATAAAAAAATAATATTCGAATGAAAAGAGTTTATTTAGACAACGCAGCTACAACACCGATTGCAAAAGAGGTAGTAGATGTTATGCTACCGCTTTTACAGAATGAATTTGGAAACCCTTCTTCATCACATTCATATGGAAGACAAGTAAAAGCAATTATTGAGACATCAAGAAGAACGATTGCTTCAAAATTAAACTGTTCTCCATCTGAAATCATATTTACTTCAGGAGGTACAGAAGCTGATAATATGGCTATTTATACTTCTATTGAGAGCTTAGGGGTAAAAAGAATCATTAGTTCTGAAATTGAACACCATGCTGTAGGACATACTATCGAACATCTCAAAGAAACATTTGGAATTAAAATAGAATATGTTGCTTTAGATGAAAAAGGAAATGTTAACTTGTATGATTTAGAAAATAGACTTAAATCTGACGAAAAAACGCTTGTATGCTTAATGCATGCAAACAATGAAATTGGTACTTTACTACCGATTCAAGAAGTTTCTGAAATTTGTAAAAGAAATAACGCTTTATTTCAGTGTGATACGGTACAAACTGTCGGACATTTACCCTTAGATCTGAAAAAATTAGATGTCGATTTCATTACTTGCGCAGCACATAAACTTCACGGTCCTAAGGGAGTTGGTTTTTTATATATTAATAAAAAAAATAGAGCGCACGCTTTTATTCAAGGTGGATCTCAAGAAAGAGGGTTAAGAGGTGGAACAGAAAATATATATGGTATTGCAGGAATGGCAAAGGCTATAGAATTAGCTTGTGATGAAATGGAAGAACACAAAAGCCATGTTCAAGGTTTAAAAAGTTATATGATCGAACAGTTGAACCACACTTTTGAAGACATGAAATATCACGGTGAAATCAACCCTGAAAAAAGTTTATATACTGTATTAAATTGTTGTTTTCCTAAATCTGATAACCAAGGACTTTTATTGTTTTCATTAGATTTGAAAGGTGTTGCTTGTAGTGGTGGGAGTGCTTGTACTTCTGGAGCAAATTTAGGCTCGCATGTATTGAAAGGAATCAATGCAGATATGAACAGACCAAATGCCCGTTTTTCTTTTTCAAGATACACTACAAAAGAGGAAATCGATTATGCTATCGAACAACTAAAATCAATCTACAAAATATAATTTATGTCATCTAGCACAAAACACATCCTGTTTCTTTGTTCTTGGTATCCAAATCGAGTTCAGCCTACGAATGGAAATTTTATTCAGAAACATGCGGAAGTTGCTAGTTTGACAAATAATGTTTCTGTTATAAATATTCAACCGGATAGTAGAGTAAATAAAATAGAAATTTCAAAAAATATTAAAGAAGGTCTTCAAACAATTATAGTTTATATCCCGGTAAAAACAAATTCATTATTCAAATACCTAACCTACCGCAAGGCCTTCAAACTGGCAACAAAATATGCTGAAAAACAATTTGGCGCTGTAACCTTAATTCACTTAAATCATTTATTTCCTCTTGGTTATTTGATACAAAATTCAAACCTACCATTGGTAATCACTGAACATTATTCCGGTTTTACACTAGATAAACTTGATTCTAATCAAAAAAAACTTACTAAAAAGCTTTTTTCAAAAGCTACTAAAATCATTGCTGTAAGTGATTTTTTAAAACAAAATTTAGCAAAATATTCAGATACACCCGACAAAATTGAAGTCATTGGTAATTTAATTGATACTGAAATATTTTATCCAATAGAAAAGAACTACAAAGATAAAATTCAATTTATACACATTTCAAACGGAGACGACGCGGCAAAAAATGTAAATGGAATTTTAAAAGCTGTCAAACAACTTACTGAAATTACCAAAAATTTTTCTATGACATTCGTATGTGATGGAGACATGAAATTGATGAACGAAAAAGCTAGAGAATTAGGTATTTATAACAATTTTGTCTTTTTCAAAGAAGAACAAAAAACAGAAGATATTGCAATACTTTTACAGCAGTCCGATACCTTAGTCATGTTTAGTAATTACGAAACTTTCGGTATTGTATGTGCTGAAGCATTAGCTTGTGGAACTCCAGTAATTGCTACAGATATACCTGCCACAAGAGAGTTGGTTGATGAAAATAATAGTATTCTAATTGAAACTGAAAATGTTGAAATGTTAACAGGTGCACTATTATCATTTATTGAACTTCCTATCAAATTAGATATTCAATCTGAACACAGAATTATAAAGGAAAAATTTTCTAAAGAAGTTATTTCTGAAAAACTCCAAAAGATTTACAATAGCTACTCGAATTAATGGAAATTATTTATTTAGAAAATAAAGAAATAAACAAAACTAAATGGGATGAGACTATAGCGAATTCGTCGCATGGGATAGCCTATGTTTATTCTTGGTATTTAGATGCTGTTTTCCCAAATTGGAGTGCATTTATTACTGAAGATTATAAATATGTTTTTCCAGTTACACTAAACAGTCAATATAAAATATCTTATTTCTTCACACCGATTTTCGCCATGCAATTTGGAGTGTTTTCAAACGAAGCAATTACTGAAAATGCAGAAAATTTATTTTGGAATGCTGTATTAGCTAATACTAAAGCTATTGATATAAGTTTACATCCTGGAAATAAATTTGTACCTAAAAACATACAAGTACTTCAAAAACAATGTCAAATTATAGATCTTTCAAAAAACTATACAGAAATTAGTAAACAGTACAATTCTAACTTAAAACGAAACTTAACAAAAGCGATTAAACTAAACTTACGTATTTCAACCTCAGAAAACATACAAGATGTGGTAGGTATGTTTAGAAATGGTCGAGGAAATAAAATAGCCGATTTAAAAGAACTACATTATATTAATTTGCATAAACTCATTCAAAATGGATTAAAAGCAAATCAAGTGAAAATTTATGAATGTTACGAGGATAGAGAAATCATTGCTGCTGGATTTTTTACTTTTTGTAATAACCGAATTATATATCACAAGGGTGGTGCAAATCATAAAGGAAGAAAATATGGAGCAATGCATTTAATTATAGATAGCATCATTAGAGAGTATGCATCTTCTGGAATGATTTTTGATTTTGGAGGTTCTTCGATTGATAGTGTTAGAAAATTCAACTTGAATTTTACACAAGATGAATATTTATATCCTGTCTATAAGAAGAGTAACTTTATATTAACGATGGCTAGAAAAATCAAAAATAAATTTACAAAATAGAAGTAAGATCATCAACCCCGATTGTTCTTTCTGCTGTAAACCCTTCTGCATAACTTACTCCAATAGCTCGTCCAAATTCAGTCATTCTACCAGTTAAAAAATCCAAAAAATCTTTACCAGAAATTGGAGTTTTTGGACCTTCTTGATCTTCTTGAAAAAATTGAGTTTTGTATGCTAAAACAGCCTCCATTTTACGTTCATAAAACGGTGTAATATCAACCACTAAATCAGGTTTAACGTATCGGTCTTGAATATAATGTAATACCAGACGTGGCCTATGTGCTTCCTGTTTATATGTTTCATAAAAAGACTTCACTTTTACAAGTCCAGCCAAAAAACAAGCATCTGAAACCAATTTACTTGCTTTAGCGTGATCTGGATGTCTATCTTCAATAGCATTTGCAAAAACTATTTCAGGCTTAAAAAAGCGTATTTGTTCTACTATTTTTAATAAATTCTCTTCATTATGTTCAAAAAAACCATCTGGCAAACCCAAATTTACCCTAGCAGATATACCCATTATTTTAGATGCTTCTTGAGCCTCTAGTTTTCTAGTTTCAAGAGTTCCTCGCGAACCTAATTCACCACGAGTTAAATCAACGATAGCAACTGTTTTACCTTGCTCAATGTGTTTAAGTATAGTACCAGATGCTGACAATTCAACATCATCTGGGTGAGCAGCAAAAGCAAGTATATCGACTTTTTGATTTTTCATTGAAAATAATTATAGTTCAAATGTAGTTGTTTTTTACATTCCTAAAATTTGTTGAACTAAAATAAAAGCGCCCATTGCTAAAATAAACCAACCAAAAATCGGCTTTAATTTTTCTCCGGATATTTTTTCAGATAATTTAATCCCTACAAAAATCCCTAAAATAGCCATGATTGAAAAGACAAACATATGCCCCCAATCTATCCTACGAATGCCGTGTTCATCAAAAGCAAAACCTAAAATTGAATTGATAGTAATTATCATCAGTGAGGTTGCTGCTGCTTTTTTCATTGGTAATTTCCCCCATAACACCAAGGCGGGAATGATTAAAAAGCCTCCCCCAGCACCTAACATTCCTGTTACAAACCCAACAATTAATCCACCTAAAACAAGATTAAAATTATTCGCTTTTTCATTTGATTGTTGCTCTTTAAATTCTTGTTTTTTAATCATTGAATAAGATGCTGCCATCAAGACTATTGAAAAAACACCTAATAGCAAATTATCTTTTGTTATGGATAAGGAACCAAGTTCGAATAAATCTTTGGGTATGGCAGGCAAAAAATACCTACGACTGACAAATATGGAAAGTATGGAAGGGACACCAAATAAAGTGACAAAATCCCAAGCGACACGTTTTTCTTTTATTTGTTTAAATGATCCGAAAAGACTGGTCAAACCTACAATAAACAAAGAATAAGTTGTTGCTAATGTTGCGTCCAATTGAAATAAAAATACCATGATTGGAACTGTCAAAGCGGACCCCCCTGCGCCAATCAACCCAAGGGTAATACCCATCAATAAACCAAGTACATATCCAACTATTTGATACCATTCCATGATACAAATGTAATCATTTCAAAAATGCTTGTTCAGTTA
>JBKCEW010000106.1:0-4007 GCA_046304235.1 Crocinitomicaceae bacterium
TTCTTTTTTATACCTAGATCTCATTTTTTCGGAAATACACTAGCCTCCAAAAATTGGCGTAATTATTATGACAACCCAATAAACACTTATGGATTTCATGATTATCAACCAAAAAGAAGAAAAAACACCATCCTTTTTGTTGGTGATTCATTTACTCAAGGACATGGTATAAAAAATGTAAATGATAGATTTTCTAATAAAATACAAGAATATGACAACAACTATTCATGTATTAACATTGGTAAAAATGGATTAGATTCAAAACAAGAATTTACTGCTATGTTAGATTTTATTTCAAAATCTAACATCAAACCAAAAACAATCATTTTACAGTACTTTGGCAATGACATTGAAGGAATAGCATACACAAAAATTAAGAAAAAAAGTAAAGAGCCTTATTCTAATTTATCAAAAGCTAGTAAATTATTAGTTAAAGGATCTTATTTAATAAATTTCTTATATTGGATCTATCCGCATGAAGATTATAAACCATATCTAAACTATTTAAAAAAGGCCTACTCTAATCCTGAAATTGTTAAAGAACATTTGGCAGATTTAAATAACTTTGTAAATTATTCAGTTAAAAATGAAATTAATTTAAAAGTTTTGATTTTTCCTTTTCTAGTTGATTCTAAATTGAGTGACGAAATTTATGAAAACAAAATAGAATCATTTTTTAGATTAAAAAACATTGAAACTATAAGTGTAAAAGAATTAGTTAGAAAATTCGACAAAAACGCATTAATCATCAATAAAAATGATGGTCATGCTTCGGTTTTAGTGAATGAAATTATTGCGAAAAAATTATATAAAACTTTAAAGTAGTAATGTATTTGTTATGATTAAAATAAAAAACTGAATAAAGATATATTAAGCTTATTCATTACGGCCTTATAAAAATAACTACTTATGAAAAAAATTCTCGGTATTGCTTGTTATTACCATGACGCTTCAGCATGTATTGTTGTAGATGGTAAAATAATTGCTGCAACGCAAGAAGAACGATTTACAAGAGACAAACATACTCCTGATTTCCCAGTGCAATCAATAAAATATTGTTTAGAAGAAACTGGATTAACGATAGACGAACTGGATGCCATTGTCTTCTACGACAAACCACTTCTTAAATTTGAACGTTTACTAGAAACTTATTATGCTTTTGCTCCTAAAGGATTGATTTCATTTTTAAAAGCGATACCTGTTTGGTTGAAAGAAAAAATGTTTCTAAAAAAACAATTATTGGATGGATTAAAGGAAGTTGGAGAATACGATAAGAAAAAAATAAAATTCCTTTTTCCAGAACATCATTTATCCCATGCAGCAAGTACATTTTTCACTTCACCCTACGAAGAGTCCGCAATCCTAACCATAGATGGTGTTGGAGAATGGTGTACCGCATCAATTGCTCTCGGAAAAAACAACAAGATTATTTTTGAAAAAGAATTGAATTTTCCGCATTCTGTTGGACTATTATACAGTGCTTTTACTTACTTTCTAGGATTCACAGTGAACTCAGGTGAATACAAATTGATGGGCCTAGCTCCTTATGGAGATCCTACTTCAGATCAAACAAATGAATACATTAAAATCATAAAAGAGAAATTAGTAGACATAAAAGAAGATGGTTCTGTTTGGTTAGATCAGAAATATTACAATTATACTACTGGCTTAAGAATGGCAGATGACAAAAAATGGGAAAAACTATTTGGATTTCCTAGAAGAGAAGATGAAAATGATTTGCAACAACATCATTGTAACTTAGCATTAGCAATTCAACTCATAACAGAAGAGATTGTTATAAAAATGGCTTTAGAAGCGAAAAGAGTAACAGGTGCTAAAAATATTTGTTTGGCTGGAGGTGTTGCCCTTAATTGTGTGGCTAATGGAAAACTTATCAAAGAAAATATTTTTGAAAATGTATATGTAACTCCTGCTTCAGGAGATGCTGGAGGTGCTTTAGGAGCTGCATTAGTAGGATATTACATGTATTTTAAGCAGGAGCGTATAGCAAATGGAAAAACAGATACAATCGAAGGATCTTATTTAGGCCCATCCTACTCCGACAAAGAAATCGAATCAATGATTCGTAGAACAAAAGCAAACTTTACTAAACCGGTTACCTTTGACGACGTAGCAGCTTTTACAGCAAAACAAATTGCAGAAGGAAAAGTTATCGGTTGGTTTCAAGACAGAATGGAATTTGGCCCTAGAGCATTAGGCAACAGAAGTATTTTGGGTGATGCAAGAAACCCAGAAATGCAAAAGAAATTAAATTTAAAAATTAAATATAGAGAAGGATTTAGACCTTTTGCACCATCCGTGCTTGCGGAAGATGCGAAGGATTATTTTGATTTAGAAGTGGACTCACCATACATGTTATTGGTTGCGCCAGTTAAAGAATCGAGAAGAAAACCTATCCCTGAAAATTATTTCAAACTTCCGCTTTGGGAAAGGTTATATACAGAACGAAGTGATATACAATCGGTAACACATTTGGATTTTTCTGCAAGAGTTCAATGTGTGCACAAAGAAACAAACCCAAGGTATCATCAATTGATAACAGAATTTAAAAAAATCACCAATTATGGTTTGGTTGTAAATACAAGTTTTAATGTACGAGGAGAACCAATTGTTTGTACGCCTTACGATGCATACCGTTGTTTTATGAGTACCGAAATGGACGTACTTGTCATTGGAAATTATATCTTTGAAAAAGAAAAACAACATGATTGGGAAAACAAAGAAAAATGGATGGTACAATTTAAACTAGACTAAACAAGGTATGTTATTTCGCATTCTTTTTATATTATTTTTAATAATCTGCTACAAGTTTATTCCTGTTTTTGAGCCTATTGGCATAAACTACTTATTAAGTTTATTGTTGCTAGGCGCGATCTGTTTCGAAACATATAACATGTGGAAAAAACTATCACTAAACCTAGAAAACAGGTTAAGAATTCAAAAAATAGGTTATTTAGTATTAATCACAGGTGTTTCAATTACTATAATTTTGAACATTCACAAAGATTTTCCAGCTGGTAATATTCGATATTTACGCTCTTTATTTATTTTGATTACAATAATTCTAGGAGGTAAAATAATGAAAGAAATCTCAAATACATCAGTATCTAATTTCATAAAAAACACTACATTAGTTCTTTTCTCGACAGTTAGTTTTATTGCGATCATTGAAATTTGCTTCATGTTTATCTCTTTATCGCATGGAAGTGGAGAAGCTTATAGTGGTAAAATTTGGAATATGAGACACTGGAATCCAATCAATAAATTTGGATTTAGGGATGAGAATCCAAAAAATGCTAAAAAAACTGTCTTTTTTGTGGGTGATTCCTATACTGCTGGTTGGGGTATTAAAAATATTGAACAACGTTTTGGTGAAATAACAGCTCATGAACTTGAGAAGAAGGGTATTCCTATAAATGAAATAAATTTAGGTCGATATGGAGCTGATACTCGATTAGAATTTGATATATTTAAAAAGTTCATAGATAAAAGTGACATAAAACCAGACCATCTTGTATTACAATTTTTTGTAAATGATATGGATAAGTTTTTACCAAAAAATAAAAGGTGCCATCAAAAAATTATACCTTTACCTAAATGGAAAAAAACAATTGTAGAAGGTAGCTATCTTGCAAATTATATTTACAGCATATATCCATCGAATACAACAAAAACAATACCGAAAGAATGTGAATATACAGAAATGTTGCAAAAAGTATATGATAATGATACATTTTGGCATAAAGAAGAAAATCAATTAAATAAATTTAAAAACTATTGTTATGAACAAAATATAAAAATGACCTTAGTTTTCTTTCCTTTTATGGAAGACTTGACATTGGCTAAAAAAATAGGTGTCGAAAAACGTTTAGTTAAATATTGCAAAAAAAACCAAATCAATTTCTTTAATGTTACTAACTTCATCAAAAATATTTCAAAAAAAGAAAGACAAGTAAGTATTATGGACTCACATGCTTCAATAAAAG
>JBKCEW010000107.1:0-16706 GCA_046304235.1 Crocinitomicaceae bacterium
TCTAAAAAATGAAAGAGAATATAAAGTGCGATTTTTAAGAGGTAATAATCTTGTAAAAATATCAATTTTAGACTCATTAAATCAAACGAAAGATTATTCAATTCAACCAAATTTTTCAAAAACATTAATATTTAATGTATGGAATTATGGTATTGGTTATTTTATAGACTACTTTTCACCAAAAAGATTCGGTTATCCAAATTATATCTATTTAAAAGAATCTAAATCAAATAAATATTACACCTTTCAAAAAACATATAAAAACGATCTTTTCATAGGATTTGGAATACCACTATTCAATAATTTCACAAGCAGCAACATTTTAAATCAATCAAAATCTACTGCAAATGCACTTGGAATAAGCCTATTTGTTGATTATTATTATTTGAAAAATTCATTTTTATCTGTAAAAGTGGGGCAACAAAATGTATTATATGGTATTGAAGATTCTTATTATACATACTCTAATGAAATCAACAAAATGCTTTATCAAGCATATAAAAAACAGATATTTAGCGACATTATAATTGATGCCTCAAGCACTTCGATATCAATTACTAATAATCATCAACTAAGAAAACTTCAATTAAATTATGGTTTAGGATTAACAAGTTATAATTATACAAGGTATTTAGAACTTGATTTCACACCAACAACTAGTAAGTTCCTATATCATGAGAATCAAATAAACATTGATTTAATTTTTTCGACATACTATTTAATTGGAAAACATGCCAATATTGGAGTTATATACAGACCCTCCTTTTTTTCCTTAACCAATAACTCAAACCAGGTTATGAATAATTTTTTCGGTATTGACTTGATGTTTAGATTTAAAAAACACAAAAAATTTAATTTCACCAATGAAAGTAGATAACAAAACGCACAAAATATTTTCAATGACTTTCGCTTATGTATACCCTTTTTATATTGCTAAAGTCGAAAGAAAGGGGAAAACAAAACAAGAAGTTAATGAAATTATAACTTGGCTAACAGGATATTCTGAAAATGAAATCGCTACGATATTAAAAAGTGAAATTACCTTCGAAACTTTCTTTAAAGATGCGCCCAAACTAAATCCAAATACGTCATTAATCAAAGGAGTAATTTGCGGTCATCGCGTTGAGGATATCGAAGATCCACTTATGCAAAAAATCCGCTATTTAGATAAATTGATTGATGAGTTAGCAAAAGGAAAAGCTATGGAGAAAATATTGAGAAAAGAATAATTTTTATTAAAAAAAATGTCATATTTCGACAAGCTCAATATGACATTTTTCATTTAATTATTTGACAATTTCATTGATATCTTTATTCTCTATATATTCAGAAGGATAATCGATAGAAGCCACCTTAATCATTGATTTACCCAATTTCGTGGTGGTGGTTACATTTTTACTCAATCGAAATAGAGGAAAAAACGGTCTTAATATCACATAGAAAAATTGATATAAAAACGTCCTAGATTTGATTCCTTTTTCAGGCAAAATCATTCCGGGTCTAAACATATAACTTTTCTTAAATCCTTTGTTAAGAATGTAATTTTCGGTTTTACCTTTTACTCTAGCCCACATTACTTTTCCTTTTTCTGAAGTATCAGTTCCGACACCTGAAACATAGGTTACCACCATACTAGGATTTACTTCAAACATAACATCCATTAATACTTTTGTTACATAATAAGTAACTTTAGAAAAAACCGCTTCTGATTGACCAACAGATGAAATACCCATACAGTGAAAACAGGCATCAGGTGTTATATCTTGAAAATCAGCTATGGTTAACTTCTCAAAATCTGAAATCAGGATTTCGATAATTTTAGCATGTTGGAATTCGATTGATTTTCTGCTCAATAGATACACTTTTTCTACAGCATTATCCTCTAAACATTCCAACAAAACGGATCGACCAACCATTCCTGTTGCACCTGTAATCAATACTTTCATCTATATATGGATTATTTAAAGATTATTAAAATCTAACAAATCAAATTTAAGATTATATTCGTTTAAAAAAGAAAAACCAAAATAATAACTTTGAATCAATCATTTTAGTTTTAAGAAATTTGTTTAATCTAGTTTTAATTTTTCTACTATTTTCTCCATTCCTATCTTTTGCTCAAAACTTTAGATTCAAAAAAGATATCCCAAAAAATGTAAAAGGTTGGAATGAAATCGTGTTGGATGCGGACATTTACAAACACGCTTCAAAAGACTTGAGCGACCTTCGAATTTTGGGAATAAATGCAAAAGGAGATACCATTGAGGCTCCTTACATTTTAAAAAATTATTCAGACGAAGAGGATATTTCGACTATTACCTGCAAACCGTATAATAAGTTAAATAACGGAACAGGTTTTTATGCTTCGTTTAAAGTTCCGAACAAGGCATTTATATCTTCTTGTAAACTCTTATTTGCAAACATTAACTACGATTGGTTAATTCAATTAGAAGGGAGTACTGATGAAACTAACTGGCATACTATCACTGAAAATCAACGCATAATAAACATTGATAACGAAACCATTGAATTTGACCATAGCATACTAGAATTCGAACCTACCAACTATAGTTATTACCGCATTTGGGTAAAAAATCCAACAGAAAAAGTCACCCTCGAATCAGTGACGATAACTACCTCCACACCTACTCCAATCACAAAACCAACGTATAAAATCTCGCCAAAATTTAAGGTTGAAAATAAAAATAAAACCACTTATATTGAAATCAAACTCCCCGCTCCAGTTCCTATTCATTCGTTTTCAATAAAATTCAACGAAAACATAGATTTCTATCGACCAGCAACTATCTCTTATGGTAGTATTGACTCCAACAAAACAGATGACGGATTTACAGAACGATTTGAAAATGAAACATCCACTATCTTTACCTCCACTGATAAGAATTCAATTATTTTAGGTCCTTCTATTACAGACCATATAGTAATCGCTATTGAAAATGGGGATAATATGCCTCTTGAAATTGGTTCAATCGAATTAAATGCCCTCAACTACAAATTAATTACACGTATTTCAAAATCTGCTAATTACGCTCTTTACTACGGGAATAATGAATTGTATTTCCCTCAATACGATATCGTTCAATTTGAAGAAACAATTCCTACGAACCTAAAAGAAATCACCTTATCCGATGAAGAATCCATCGAGCCACAACAACCTTTAGTATCCAACAAACCGATTTCAAAAGTTTGGTTATGGGTAATTATGTTCGTTTTGATTGGTGTAATGTTTTTCTTTTCAGTTAAGATGTTGAAGAAATAAAAAAAAATTAATTTTAAATTATCGATAAGTTTTCATTTATGATTTGCGAAGAGATAAAAATCAGCCCATTAAAAGAAAGAATATTTCTACCAAATATACTTTTTGTATTAGCAATAATTATTATAACCTTAATATCCATAGGTTTGAACCTGTCTTTTCTAGCCTATTTTCCATTGATATTTATTTTAATCACTAATTGGTATTTTTTATTTTTAGTACCCAACATTAACTTTATTTACAAAGTTGAAATAGACGAAAATGGATTTACCTTATGTGGGATAAAATACAATAAACCATTTGTTGTACATTCCCCTTTTAGCAATTTTTGTTTTGAAATTCAGTTGATTGAAAAAAGAAATAGTCGATACGGAATTCTATTAGAGGGGTTTTATCTTATTTTTAATGTAAATGATAAAACTTTGAGAATTAATACCTCTAAACACTGGACACACCAACAAACATATTCAATTTGTAAAGAATTCAACAAGCAACGAGAAAAACAATCCTTCTTTATCGATGGAATTTCGTATCTAAAAGACATTGAAAAATTAGCTAAAGCAAATACGTAAATGAAAAGAGTTGTCGATTTCATTTTTTGAAATATATCAAAAATTTCCTTTGTAAATACCTCGATCTTTGGTTTATAATTAAAACAAGAAAAAATGAAAAGGTCAATATTTAAACAAGCAATACAGGTTACAGCAGCAATGGTAATACTTTATGTTTTTGGGCATATGTTATTCGAAATCGCTGAAACAGGATGGAAAATGTGTATCAATAGTGTCTATGAAATACCTAGCATGATTTCTTTATTTAACTAAATTAACGAATTGTATAGGTTAAATAAGCAAGTATATTTCGTTCATTCCATTGCGATTCATAAAATGTACTTTGTCGAAAGGCTGACATGAAACCTAATTCGATTTTCAATGATTTTGAAATTTTACACTCTAACATTGCTACTGTTCTTAATTGGTCAAAAATATTATTTTCAAAACCACTTGGACAATGCAGAAATGATTCGCCATAGAACACAAACCTCATCTTTTCATAAGGTTGATAAGTAAGACCAATTCGATACCTAGTACGAAACAAAAAGTTATTGTTAAACATTCTCAATTCAATTGCTGGTCTAACAATAAACTTCACCTTAGTTGTTAAATTAGGAGTCCATAAATAAGCAATAGCAAAACGTTTTTCAGAACGAATATTCGCCTGTTCATCTTTCTGCTCAACAATTAATGGATGAGAAGAAAAATATGAAAATGGTGAAATCGATAACTTATTATTCTTATTAATTTGATAATGAATCCAAATACGATAACTATTTAACATTGATTTATCTAATGGATTATTGTTTTCAAAACCATTTTGACGTCGATGCTGAAACTCGTTATCAAGATAAACTTTATGATGATACAAAGACAAACGTAAAGTAGATCTTAACCAAGCATTTGTGTGCTCTTGAGAATAGATTGGTTGTAAATGAACAAAACCAATTAACAACCATTTTGCTATTAACTTGAAGTTCATTAAAAATCGAAAATGATTGTTTTAATGTGGTAATTTATCTTTAAAGTATCCATAAAACCAAGTTCCAACAATTGCACTAAAAAGGGTAACCACAACTACTGTAACACCAGTACCTATTTGAGCATATAGAGGTCCAGGACAAGCTCCTGTTAAAGCCCAACCCATACCAAATAAAAGGCCACCATAAATATTTCCTTTATTAAATACTTTAGGTGTTATTTTAATTGGTTCTCCATAAATCGTTTTAATATTAAACTTTTTAATTACAAAAACAGATATCATGCCAACAACCACAGCACTCCCAATAACTCCATACATGTGAAATGATTCAAATCGAAACATTTCCTGAATTCTAAACCAACTTATTATTTCTGCTTTTACAAAAACAATACCGAATAAAATTCCAACTAATGCATACTTTAAATTATAAAACCACTTATGCTTTAATTTGCTTTCATTTAAAAAGATAGAATCTGACTTTTTCACATCTTGTTTTTCCATAATGTATTATTAAAGTGCTAATAAATAAGGTAAAATAAAATTAGCTGTGATAATTCCACCAGCCATAAAACAACAAGTTGCAACCAAAGAAGGCCATTGTAAACTTGATAATCCTAAAATAGAATGACCACTTGTACAACCTCCCGCATATCGTGTTCCAAATCCGACTAAAAATCCACCTACTACCATAAAAATAAATCCTCGTATGGTGAGAAGACTTTTCCAACTCACTAGATCTACTGGTAGTAAATTATTAAAATTTGTAATTCCATGTTTCGCTAAATCTGCTGCTAAATGAGGATGTACTTGCACAGGTTTAGGATTACCTAATAACTGCATAGCAATGATACCACCTACAAATATCCCGAAAACAAAAAATAAATTCCATATTTCTTTTTTCCAATCGTATTCAAAAAAAGGAACTTTAGCAGGCATACAAGCAGCACATATATGTCTTAATGATGAACTGACACCAAAATTTTTATTACCTAAAATCAATAATACAGGAACAGTTAACCCAATTAAAGGACCAGCAACATACCATGGCCAAGGTTGTTTTAATAATTCTAACATATTTAAAAATTATTTATTTCAATACTTTACTTTGGCAAACAAAATCTGTTTTCGGAACATTTGTTTTAGAAATCGCGTTAAATCCGCCGGCAACTTCTGTGAAATTATTCACGCCTTTTGCTTTCAAAATACTAGCAGCAATCATACTACGATATCCTCCAGCACAATGTAAAAAGAAATGTTCATTTTTATCCAAGGAATCAACCCATTCATAAATATATGCTAATGGTTTTGAATAAGCATCTTCTACATGCTCCGCTTCATATTCAGATTCTTTTCGAACATCAATCACAACGCTTTCACCAGGGTTTAATGAAACCTCAAACTGATTTGCATCAATACGATTAATTGTTTCTACTTGTTTACCAGCATTTTTCCAGGTATCAAATCCACCTTTTAAATATCCTTGAATTTTATCAAAGCCAACACGACTTAAACGAATGATTGCTTCTTCTTCTTTTCCTTGTTCAGTAACCAAAACCAACTGTTGCTTCACGTCTTTAATAAGTGCACCTACCCAAGGAGCAAAATCTCCACCTAGACCAATATTAATTGAACCAGGGATAAATCCTTGATGAAAATCTTTGTCTCCACGCGCATCTAAAATCATTACATTTTCGTCTTGAATTACATTTTCAAAATCTTCTAAAGATAAAGCAGTTAACCCTTTTTCCAACACGACATCAAACTGTTCATATCCTTGTTTATTCATAGCTACGTTCATCCCAAAATAAGCAGGCGGAGGCAATAATCCATCTGTTACAGCCGCAACAAATGCTTCTTTATTCGGTTGATTTAAAGCGTAATTGACTTTCTTTTGATTTCCTAATGTATCAACCGTTTCTTTCATCATATTTTTACCACATGCAGAACCAGCACCATGACCTGGATAAACTGTAATTTCGTCTGATAGAGGAAGAATTTTATCATATAAACTATTATATAACAAGCCTGCTAATTCCTCCTGTGTCATACTAGCTGCTTTCTGTGCCAAATCAGGTCTACCCACATCTCCTAAAAACAAGGTGTCACCGCTAAACAAAGCAGTTTCTTTTCCTGTTTCATCAATCAATAAATAACATGTACTTTCCATGGTATGACCAGGCGTATGTATTGCTTTAATTTTAATATTACCGATATTAAACTCTTGATTATCTTGAGCAATAACAGCCTTAAATGTAGGATTCGCATTCGGACCATATACAATTTCAGCACCTGTTTTAGCAGCTAAATCAATATGTCCTGATACAAAATCCGCATGAAAATGAGTTTCAAAAATATATTTTAAAGCAGTTCCATCTGAATTCAATAAATCCAAATAAGGTTGTGTTTCTCGAAGTGGATCTATAATTGCTGCTTCTCCGTTTGAAGAAATATAATATGCTCCTTGAGCTAAACATTTTGTATATAATTGTTCTACTTTCATAGTAAGGATATTTAAAATTGATTACAAAATTTAAAAATAAAAATCTTTCTTTTTGTTACTAATGTTACATTTTAATAAAATCATAGCAAATATACACTGTTAAACATAGTTGCATAATATTTATATTCGAAATATAATTATAACAAATACTTGTTTTGGCATATCGTTTGACATATAAAGTCTCAAATTAAAAAATACGATTTTCAGGAACTAATCTGAAAGAAGTATGACATAATGACATTTTCAGATGAGAGACCTATTTGAATTACCTATAATGCAATTATCAGAAGACATGGATAAAGAAGCAGAATTTATACCCCTAATTACCGTTGAGGAAGAGGAAATGATGAATTCACAGGAATTCCCTGAAGAGCTTCCGATTCTTCCTTTAAGAAATAATGTATTATTTCCAGGGGTTGTAATACCTATAACTGTTGGACGTGATAAATCTATCCGATTAATCCAAGATGCAGGAAAAGGAGATAAAATAATTGGTGTTGTTTCTCAGATTAATCAAGAAGACGAATCACCTGAATTGAAAGATTTATATTCAGTTGGAACTGTTGCCCAAATCATTCGTACCCTAAAAATGCCAGATGGAAGTACTACGGTGATTATTCAGGGGAAACGTAGATTCAAATTGGTAAGTGAAATTCAATCAGAACCTTATCTAAGAGCTAATGTCAAATACTTAAAAGACAAAAAATACGACAAAAAGTCACAAGAAATGGAAACGTTATTTTCTACGATTAAAGAAAATGCGTTAGAAATTATAAAGAATAGCCCTAACATACCCTCTGAGGCGTCATTTGCTATAGGAAATATCGATAGTCCTACTTTTTTAGTGAATTTCATCTGCTCTAATATGAATGCAGATGTGGAAAAGAAACAAGAGCTTTTAGAAGAACTTGACCTTAAAAAACGTTCTTTCAAAGTTTTGGAGCATTTAACAATGGAAAATGAAGTGCTTCGTTTGCGTAATGAAATTCAAAATAAGGTAAGACACGACTTAGATAAACAACAAAGAGAATACTTTCTAAATCAACAAATAAAAACCATACAAGACGAATTAGGAGACAATCCTGCCGAGCAAGAAGTAGAGGATTTGCAACGTCGTGCGATGGAAAAAAATTGGGACGATAAAGTCGCAGGAATGTTCGTTAAAGAATTAAATAAACTGCAACGAATGAATCCCCAAGGTGCTGAATATTCAGTACAATTGAATTTCTTAGACTTGCTTTTAGACCTTCCATGGAATGAGTATTCTTTTGACAATTTAGATTTAAAACGCGCTGAAAAAATTCTAAATAGAGATCACTTCGGATTAGAAGATGTCAAAAGACGCATCTTAGAGTATCTTGCTGTTTTGAAACTTAAAGGTGATATGAAATCTCCTATTTTATGCTTTTATGGACCTCCAGGGGTTGGTAAAACATCCTTAGGCCGTTCTATTGCAGATGCATTAGGTAGAAAATACGTTCGCATGTCTTTGGGGGGATTACACGATGAATCTGAAATTCGCGGACATAGAAAAACTTACATTGGTGCCATGCCAGGTAGAATCATACAAAATATTAAGAAAGCAGATACTTCGAATCCTGTTTTTATTCTAGACGAAATTGACAAACTTGGAAGAAGTAATCACGGCGATCCCTCTTCTGCATTATTGGAAGTAATGGATCCCGAACAAAATAATGAATTCTATGACAATTACATAGAGACAGAGTACGACCTTTCCAAGGTAATGTTTATTGCAACTGCGAATTCTTTATCAGAAATTCAAGGACCTTTACGAGATCGTATGGAGATCATTGAAGTAAATGGGTATACCATAGAAGAAAAGATAGAAATTGCAAAAAATCATTTAATTCCAAAACAATTAAAAGAACACGGAATTACCAAAAAAGATTTTACTATTGAAAAAAAGGTTATAGAAAAAGTAATCGAAGAACATACAAACGAGTCTGGTGTAAGAGGATTAGACAAAATGATTGCTAAATTGGTTCGTAACCGAGCAAGACAAATCGCTTTGGAAGAAAAGTTTAACATTAAAATTTCTGAAAAAGACTTAGATTCAATTCTGGGAGTGGGTCGTACACGATCTAAATTTGTGGACAATCACGTAGCTGGTGTAGTTACAGGCTTAGCTTGGACAAGTGTTGGAGGTGATATTTTATTTATAGAATCTTCCATTACAAAAGGTAAAGGTAAACTGACTTTAACAGGAAACCTTGGCGATGTAATGAAGGAATCTGCGATCATTGCCCTCGAATATTTAAAAGCACACAGCTATTTCTTTGGTATTGAACAAGAAGTATTTGACAATTACAATGTACATATACACGTTCCGGAAGGTGCAACACCAAAAGATGGTCCTAGCGCAGGTATAACCATGTTAACTTCCCTTGCATCTTTATTTACACAGCGCAAAGTAAAAAAACAACTTGCAATGACGGGGGAAATAACTTTACGTGGCGATGTACTTCCTGTTGGTGGAATAAAAGAAAAAGTACTTGCGGCAAAAAGAGCATCTATTAAAGAAATTATACTTTGTGAAAAGAACCGTAAAGACATAGAAGAAATTAATTCATCATACCTTACAGGATTAACTTTTCATTATGTTCGTTCAATGAAAGAAGTTTTAGACATTGCTTTGTTAGAAGAAAAAGTAGCAGAACCTGTCGAAATAATATAACATTTGTTGCTAAATTGCGTTACCTATGTTTATCGTAGGTAACCATTTAGTCCATTCTTATGTTAAAAAATATAGCGCTAGCAGCACTTTTAGTTGTTATTTCAGGTAAGATATATAGTCAACAAACTCCATCAGAAGGTTGTAACCAACCACCAAAGAAGATTCTCAAACTTATTCAAAAAACAAAAGAAGAATCTGAAATCCCTAAGAAGATTGAAGGTTTAAATGAATCTATACAATTAGGATCTTCTTTTGCTATGCCCTTTTATGAGTTTGGTTTGTATTGCTTTGAGGATGCTATGAAATTATACGACAAAGGTACCGCAAACGCTGAAACAGCAGGAGATAAACAAATGATAAAAGCGGAGGGTTTATTCTCAAAAGCAATTGCCGCATGTGAAAATTATCATGCCAGCATGTTTTACTATCTAGGAGTTATCAATTATTATCAAAAAGAGAATGAAGCATCGTTAAAATTCCTAAAACAATTTCAAGCTTTTGAAGATCCAGATGTAAAAAAATACGATAAAGATCATGATCAAAAATTAGATGACATTAAAGATATAGTACAACAACTTGAAGAAGAAGCTGCAATTTATGCAAATGCAGTTCCTTTTAATCCCAAATTAGTTGAAAATGTAAGTTCGGCAAGTGACGAGTATTTCCCAATGATGTCTCCGGATAATGAAATGATCTTTTACACCAGAAAAAGTATACGTGATAATAAATATGTTGAGGATTACACCTATTCATTACGACCAGATATGAATGGTGTTTTTGATAATGGAACTCCCTTTAAAAACCCTTTTAATGACGGTTCATTTGATAGTTATGGTTCCGCTACAATGTCTGTGGATAATAAGGAAATGATTATTTGCGCCTGTAAAGATGTGACTGCCTATGGTCAAAAATATAGAAACTGCGACTTATATGCTACGCGTTTTGAAAGAAGTGGTAAAGGAGGAAATGATTACACGTGGACTCCCCTCGAAAATTTAGGTCCGAATATCAATGATATCGGAGTATGGGATGCTCAACCAACACTTTCTCCAGATGGTAAAATGTTGATTTACACAAGAAACGGAGTGATTAATGGTACACAAACAGGAGATAATGATTTATTTGTTTCATTTAGAGATGATCGTGGACGCTGGACAAAATCTGTTCCAATAGACTTTTATGGCGGAGAAAAAATTATCAATACAGACGCTAAAGAAAAAAGTCCGTTTTTACATCAAGATGGAGAAACGTTATATTTTGTTTCGTCATCTACTGATGAACGAAAAGGAGTTGGAGGTACAGATATATTTATTTCAAAATATGATCGCAAATCAAAAAAATGGAGTAGACCAAAAAATTTGGGCTACCCTATAAATACAAAAGAAGACGAAATTGGTTTATTTGTATCTACTAATGGACAATTGGCTTATTTTTCTTCCAAAGCAGGAGGAACAAACTTTGATATTTATGGATTTGAATTACCTCAAGAAGCAAAACCCGATGCGGTTGCTCTAATTAAAGGAAATTTAAAAGACAACAAAGGGAACCCAATTACTGGAGGAACCATTGAAATCACCTATGGTGAAACGGGAGAAACAGAAAAAATAAATATCAATGGAAATGATGGTAAATACGCCGCTATTGTTCGTGTAGAAAAACCTCAAGACATCGTAATTACTGTAAAAAAAGAAGGCCATTCTTTCGATACAAAAACAATTACAAAAAAAGAAATTGAAAAAATAAGAGCTTTTGTAAAACAAGAATCACCGGTACCAACGAACAAACACAAACATCATAAAGATACTAGTGAAACACTAGCAAAAGTTGAACATAGGGATGTCTTGCACAATCGAACAGCTCAACAACATCACAAAGAGGGAATGCATACAAATAGTGAAACCAGAGATACAGCTTCAATTGCTTATAACAGTCCACAACACAAAGATTTTCTTCACTCAAAATCTGCTCAAAAACATAATAAAGATCAAGAAGCTAAATCGGAAAATTCAATTTTAGACGGAAGTGGTATTTCTGCAACTCTAAGTGACGAAAATTCAATTTTAGACGGGAAACCATTAAACACAATGGTAATAAAAGGAGTTGATATGAATGTACAACCATTGGAGGTTGGAATGACTTACACGATTAATAATATTTTATTTGCCTCTGGATCTTGTATTTTAAGTGAAAACACGAAAACAATCATCAATGAATTTTCCAAATTTTTAAATGAAAATCAAAAAATTCAAATTTCAATTCAAGGACACACTGATGATCAAGGTGATGCCAATAAAAACATCACATTATCACAAAACAGAGCAAATGCAGTTAAAGAATATTTAATTTCATTGGGTATAAACGCAGATCGTTTAGAAGCGATTGGTTATGGGTCTGCAAAACCTAAAGTTCCTAACGATTCAGAAGAAAATCGCAAAATGAACCGAAGAACTGAATTTCAAATTTTGAAACTATAGAATTAAAAAAGCCTAAACGAAGCAACTTTGTTTAGGCTTTATATTATTCATATTTTATTATAAACCGAAATGTTTTTGAGCTTCATCTGCTATGTATCCTCCAATAGATAGAGAAGCTGTTGCTGCTGGAGAAGGAGCATTTAATACATGAATTGATTTACCATGATATTCGATTCTAAAATCATCTCTTGTATCACCGTCCTCTCTTAACAACAATGCTCTCACTCCTGCTCTACCTGGAACTATATCATCCATAGTTAGAGATGGTATCATGACTTGTAATGTTTGTAAAAACAGCTTTTTAGAAAATGCTCTACGATATTCGTCAATACCGTATTTCATATTTTGCATAAATAACTTCCAAGTTCCTTTATAAGTCAATGCGTCAAAAGTATCTCTTAATGAAAAATCAGTTTTCCCATACCCTTCTCTTTTAAAAGTAAATACAGCATTAGGTCCACATTCAACATCTCCATTAGTCATTCTTGTAAAATGAACACCTAAAAATGGGAAATTAGGATCTGGTACAGGATATATTAAATTTCTTACTTTATGTTTAGCTTCATGTGTTAATTCATAATAATCTCCTCTGAACCCAACCACCTTTTCTTTTAAATTCACACCATCCTTTTTTGCTAAGCGATCTGCTTGTAATCCTGCACAAAAAACAAGGTGTTTAGCTTGAATATTTCCTTTTTGTGTAATAATTAAACAAATATCTTCGCCTTTTTTCACATCCAAAACCTCGTGATTTAGTAAGAGTTTACTTTCTGGTTGTAATGAAAGTGCTATTTCCACCATTTTAGCTGTAGCGCCTCTAAAATCAATAATTCCAGTACATCCAACAAATAACCCATCAATACCTTCAACATAAGGTTCAATTTCTTTTATTTGAGCTGGAGTGATTCTTTCTAACCCTTCAATACCATTTGATTGTCCGTTTTGATAGATACGCTCCAAATGTTGCAATTCACTTTGTTTAGTTGCAACAACTACCTTACCACAAACATCATGAGCAATATGATGTTCTTTTGCAAAAGCAACCAACTCCCTCCTACCATCAACACAATTTTTTGCTTTCATTGAACCTGGCTTATAATAAAGTCCTGAATGTATGACTCCAGAGTTATGTCCTGTTTGGTGATCTGCTAACATGCTTTCTTTTTCAATCAAAACAAACTTCAACTCAGGATGTCTTTGTTGCATTTTGTATAAAGTTGCTGCACCAACAATACCTCCACCTATAATTGCTACATCATAAATCATATCTTATATTTTTAGATTCTAAACCACATGAGGAATCGGCTTGTCCCTCTCTTGTATTGCTTTGTAATAAATTAATATTGTTATCATGATGATTAGATGACTTAAATCATCTCTATTAAACAATTCATGCAAATTTACATCTAAAATGAATACAAATGCGGAAGGAATCAATACAATCGTTCCGTAAACAATATATTTCATATGTAGCCTGTCGTCATTCCACAACGCATAACTCAATACTCCTCCAAAAATTAAATAGGAAATTATTGAATCAATTGCTACGAAAATAAATTTTGAGAAAATCACACTTAAAATAAGAATCAGAACAGCTTTAATCCAAACAATTGATTTCCATTTAGCATTAAAAAAAGTAGGCTTATCATCAATAATTGCATTGCAAAAAAAGAATGTTGAAACTAAAGCAAAAATCCAAGATGGAAATTTACCTGGATTTCCCCCATAAAAAAACAAAACATGTCCAAAAGCTCCAAATAAAGTTGAAACTCCTAGAAATAAAAAGAATTTAAAGAAATAAGAATTATCGACATTATTTAATTTATATGTTTTAAACCCTAGGATAAAACAACAAATTGCAAGAATAATGTCTGAAATAAAAGTTGATGGCTCTTGTAACTGTAATCCTGCGAGTGTGAAATGAATTATTTTAAATTCCTGCATAAACAAATGTAGGGTATATTTTATGAAAAACATCGTATTTTTGTTAAGATAAATCTATGAAAATTCCATCTAAATATATGGAAGATGCTGTTGAACAGCTTGCTTCCCTTCCGGGCATCGGAAAACGAACAGCCCTAAGATTAGTTATACAATTACTGAATCGAAAACCAGAAGAAATTGAACGTTTTGCCACTTCATTTACAGCAATGAAAGAAAATGTTAAACATTGTCAATCGTGTAACAATATTTCTGATTTAGATATTTGTGATATTTGCTCTAATCCTAATCGAAGTCAAGAAATTATCTGTGTAGTTGAAGATGTAAGAGATGTAATGGCGATTGAAGAAACTTCATCTTTTAAAGGTATATACCATGTATTAGGAGGGGTAATTTCACCGATGGATGGTATTGGACCAAATGATCTACATATTCAATCATTGGTTGAAAAAGCTCAATCAGATCAAATTACAGAGGTGATTTTTGCGCTAAGTCCAACTATGGAGGGTGATACAACCAATTTCTACTTATACAAAAAACTTAAGGGATTTGAATTAATCATCACTACCCTTTCTCGTGGGGTTAGTGTTGGTTCAGAATTACATTATGCCGATGGATTAACTTTAAGTAGATCTATTGTAAACAGATTGCCATTTAATGTAGAGGGATTTTAAAAGCTACTTATCTCTGCTCTTTCAACAAACGGTTCAATTCGAATAATGCAAATTTGTTACCACGACTATAGAATGCCTTATTCACACGTGCTTTTTCTTGGCTTGTCAAGTGCCAGGAAAGGGAGATACGTTTTTTCTGTTCTTCTAGTAAGTTGAAAGTAACAAAATTCACCTTGAAACCTAAACGAGTCACTGCAATGCGCATCATTTCTTCTTGATCGAAATCTTGTGTTTTAGGGAAATTCCCATACATGTTACCAAAAGGAAGTGTAAATTTATCAATCAAAGAAACGTTACGAACGATATCACCACGAAGCATTTTTTTTGTATCGCGTATCTGAAGTATTATAACACCCGAAGTATTTTTCCGAATCCAAAAACTCATTTTATTGAGCATTTCCAGTGTGATTTTCCCTCCATAATTATCCCTTAAACCTGCATCCATAATATGCATAGCAGGAGTAGTGGGCATTGTAGTCATAGGTAAGACAAAAGGAAATGTAGCATTCATTCTTAAAATGCTACTAAATCGTAAATTATTTTTATTATTACCTTCAAAAAAAGATTGATAATCTACATTTTCATATGAAGTTGTTAATCCTCCAGGTCTATTGGGATGTGTGCATAAATAGGCTAAATTATGAGTAGAAATTAATAATCTTCTGCCATTATCAATGATTGTTGGCGTAAAAATCATAGATGGTATAACTGCTTTTTTTTCAGGCTTTTCAAAATAACCTAAACGTACATCCATCAAATGATTTGTATTTGAATGAATTTGTTGCTCGAAAGCATATCCTCGATCTTTTCGATACTCAATACCATTATACTTAAAATGAGTACGGTAAAACATATCATTTGAAAAAGCAGCAAAAATCAATTTGTTCAATAAATCTTTAGAGATATTCCGTTGATACGAATCTTGAAAACGTGTATTTCTGCCTTTTAATTTGTCATCTAAAACAATACTTCTATAATAAGAGGCACCTATCATTCCTCCCGAAGCACCTGTTATTAAATGAGTATTTTTCATCAATGCTCCGTTTGTTTTTTTATCTAATTTTTGCATTACAGCAAAAGTCCAAAAAGCACTCCTTGCACCTCCCCCAGAGGTATTAATTATCATCAACTTAGGCTTGTTAAACCCAGTATTTTTTCTCCATTGACTCAAAAGTTTTACATATTCAATCTTTGAATTATTTACCTGTTTTTCAGACAAATTTCTTTCTGTAACTGTTTCAATATTAAAAGGGACTTTTTTATCATCATTATAAGAAAGCCCATAAGCATAACTCGTATACTGAAACCATTTTGTATTAGTACTCATATAATTCATAAATAAAATCAATGAAATAAATACGGCACTTGTCCAATAATAAAACCAAGAACGTAAAGCACTAAAAATCATTAGTATTATAGTAACTAACATAACTAAACTCATTGCAGCTGGAATACTCAACGTAGTAACATCACGAAAAACACCTAAAAATATAAAAGCCAAAACTGTTACAATTTCAAAAAGAGATGAATTAATCTTTGTGCGAGCAAATACTTTTTTTAGTAATTCTTTATCATAATGATCTATTGATCTGCTTCTTCTCCAAATTAA
>JBKCEW010000108.1:0-18527 GCA_046304235.1 Crocinitomicaceae bacterium
ACTTTAATTTAATCATAATTGTCTATTAATTCAATTCTGACGTACTTGAGATAGCTTTGGCGATAAATTTTAAGTTAAAAATGAAAATACTTACATTATTCTTTACTCTTTTAATGGGTGTAACTTTCTCACAAGGATTAGAAAATGTATTTGTTGAGACTTTTTACAATGCTACTTCACAAGACACTATATCTGAATTATACACTTTTCCATTGAAAAACAATTCCATAACCTACAGGGTCTATCTAGATCTTAAACCAGGTTATTCCTTACAGGCTGTTTATGGAAGTCCAAATCATCCTTTAAAAATTAAAACTTCTACTTTCTTCTTTAATCATTCTGAACATGGCGATGTGATACCAAATGTAATTCCTTATAGGACTCTGTCAAAAAATACAGTGATGCTGGATTCTTGGTTGTCAGTAGGAGCGGCAGGTGAAGATTCATACGGATTAATGTTGAATGATGATGATACTTCTGAGACGGTTAAACATAGTAATTTTCTAAGATCTAATAAATCACAACTTTTATTTAAAGATGGATTAAAAGTAGCAGGAAAAGTACCCAGACCTACTTTTTTTAATATCGACAATTTAGCAGCAGATGTTTTTGGTAAAAAAACTGATAAAAACGAGTTTGTTACAGACAATGGAGGCTGGTTCTGTTTAGGTGGAGCAAAAGGATTAGATTCTTTGGGTGCTAATAAAGTTTTAATCGGTCAATTTACTACTGATGGTGATTTCTCTTTTGAATTAAACTTTCAATTAGGAACCCCAACTCCTGGAATATCTGAAAAATATATTGCATTAAATCCTGTAGTGAGTGATTTTACACACCCGGGTTTAATTTATGATTCTAAAAAGAATAAATCTAAAAATCAAAAAAAATGATAAAACAATTACTTTTTGCAAGTAGTATATTAGCTGCTGGATCGACATTTTCTCAACAAGGTTTGGAGAAAATCATTGTTGAAAAATATTATGTGTCAAATGTTGAAGATTCTATCGGTTCTATGGGGACATTACCTGTTGGTTCTGTCACTTACAGAGTTTTCGCTGATATGCTTCCTGGGTATAAATTTCAAGCTTTATATGGAGACGGAGATCACCCACTAATAATTAAATCTTCTGAAGGTTTTTTTAATAATGAAGATAGAGGAGCTACAACGGCTAATGGTATACCAAGTGCACAATTAAAAAACAATACAGTTGCTTTAGATTCTTGGTTTTCTGTTGGTGCTGCAGCTGCTGGTCAATTAGGTGTGTTAAAATCGGAAGATGATAGTAAAGCTAATTTACTACCTATTGTTTCTAATACGATGTTAAAAAACAATGATACTGCAGTAGGTATATTATTAAAAGATCAAGACGGTATGATTGCGGGTACTCCTGTTGCAGTTACAACAGTTGGTATTGACAATGATTTAGCAATTTTTGATGCTACAAGTTTAGCTGATAGTGTTTTTAAAACATCAAATGGTGCTGTTTCAGCATTAGGTGGTGCGGCTGGACCTACAGTAGAAAATAGAGTTTTACTTGGTCAGTTTACAACCAAAGGACAATTTAGTTTTGAGTTAAATATCCAGATTGGTACACCAACTGCTGGGGTTTCTGAAAAGTATGTTGCTTCAAATCCTAAAGCGGGAGAATTAACTATTCCTTCTTTAATTTATAAGTCACCTTCTAAAACTACTCCTGTTGATACTTCTAAAGCTTCTATAGCTAATTTACTTAATCATAATATTTCAGTTTTCCCAAATCCAGCTTCTGGTAAACTATTCATAAAATTGGATAATAATGCTAAAGGAACATTTAATGCTGAATTATTGACACTAGATGGGAAATCGATAATTTCTAAACAATTAAACACGAATCTTGAAACGAACTCAATTGATTTATCATCAGTAACTAGTGGTGTTTATTTTGTACGTGTTTCTAATAAAGAAGGTGTTTATAATCAAAGAATTATAGTAGACTAATTTATTGACACATGAAAAAAATCTTTTGGTCAGCTCTCATCCTTATTTCTACTACTGCTTATTCTCAAAAAAAAATTGAGGGGGTAGTAAAAAACGAAAAAAATGAAACTCTCTTTGGAGTAAAAATTTTTTCAAAGTTCGATAAAACAATCAACGCTAAAACAGATGTTGAAGGGAAATATTCGATTGTTTTGAACGATACTTCTTCATATCTATTATTCAAACAACCCGGATATGATGTTTTTGAAGTGAAGATGGATACGCTAAAAGATGTGTCGGTTTTAAAGAAAGTAACATTAATTTCTCCAACTAAAAAATTAAAAGTGATTACAATTAGCGGTAAACCTGTTAAGAGTAATGAAGCTTTTATGGAGAATGTCAAAAAAAATTCTTCCACAACGATTGACTACATATCTGCTGAAACGATTAAGAAAACAGGTGATCCAAATGTGGTTGCTGCAATTTCAAGGGTTTCAGGTGTTTCTCAAAGTGGTGGATTAATAACGGTTAGAGGTATAGGGGATCGATATGTGAAGACTACCTTGAATGGATCTAGAATTCCAACATTAGATCCTCTTACCAATAACATTAAACTTGATATTTTTCCTTCAAGTTTGATTGATAATATTGTGATTACAAAAACAGCTTCTCCAGATTTACCAGGCGATTTTTCGGGTGCTTATATATCGGTAGAAACAAAAGATTACCCTTCAAAATTGGAAGTGAATTTAGAAACACAATTTAATTACAATGCTCAAACTACATTCAAAGAAGTTATTTCTACGCAAAGAAGTGCTACAGATTGGTTGGGTTACGATAATGGATTGAGAAATACTTCATTTGATAACTTTAAAGCTCCTACTCTAAATCCAACGAGTTATCAAGAAATGAAAGCCCTTGGTTTAGAGGATTATTTTAAAAATTTAGGTATAACTACTTGGAGAGATGGTACACCAGAGGCGAATAGTTATTTTAAACTCGGTTTGGTTGAATTAGGCTTATTATCGAAAGCAGAAATCAATGACAATGTTGCTTACAGCGAAGCTAAATCGAAATACGATAAAGAATACAAACCACAAGCATTTTCACTAATTAATCAGAATAATACAGATTATTCCAATGGATTTTCAAATAACTGGAATACCCAAAATAGAATTGCTCCTATTAATTTTTCTCAAAATTTTAGTGTTGGTAACCAAATTACACTTTTTGGAAAAACGGTTGGTTTTTTGATGGGGGTTCGTTATGGTAATTCTCTAAGATATGACCCGAATGGAATTTCTCAACGTTTAGCTGGAGATACAACTACCAAAGGTTTTGATACTCAGGATAATGCTCGAATTAGTCGTGAAATTAACGGAATCAACGGATTATTTAATGTTACTTGCAAGTTTAATACAAGGCACGCACTGACCTTATTATTTATGCCAAATTTTTCTGGAACAAACGACGCAGTAAATTTTAATACGATCAATGATGGTACAAAAGATCAAGAGGTTACTAATCGTGTCAATCAATTTTACGAACAAAGAAGACAGTTGATTTATCAAGTTAAAAGTATCAATCAGTTGTTTAAATCTAAATTAAAAGCTGAAACTTTTTTATCTTATACAAAAGGAAGTAGTATTGCACCTGATTTTAAGGTATTACAGTTTGACTACTTTAGAAATAATCAGACGGACAGCACTTTTGACTATATATTCTCTCCTACAGCTGGTGATGGAATTAGAAGATATTTTCGTTTTTTAGATGAAAATATTGTGGATGGTCGTGTATCAGGGGAGATGAAATTGGGTTTAGTTGACAGTACACAATATAGAAAATTAAAATTTGGTTTCGCTTACCAAAATTTAGATCGAATTTCACACATGGAAGAGTTTTTCTTGGATTTAGGTAATAAATTAGGTGGAGCACCATTAATGAGTAATGATATAAATAGTTATTTAAATGCAGAAAAATTTATTTTAAGAGATAGCAAGATCGATTTCATATATAATAAAACACAATTCGATAGAAACCACACTACAGGTTATAGTACTGTTAAAGCTGGTTTTGCCATGATTGATTTGCCTTTTTCCTCAGGTTTACGTTTAGCTGGTGGTTTGCGCGTGGAGCAATCAATTATCTTTTCGGATGTAATAGCTTATAATCTAAAAGGCTATAAAAGAAATGATATTCGTAGAGAAAATTTAGGGGGCTTTCCTTTAGTTAATCCTGCGGATATTAATGAGGTGAATTTTTTACCATCAGTGAATATTGTTTATTCTTTGAAAAAAGTACAAAAAGCAGACGTTAATATGCGTTTCAATTTTAGTCAAACCATTGCTAGACCAAGTATTCGTGAGTTAAACGATGCAGCTGTTTTTGATAATGAGTTCAGAACCTTGATTTACGGAAACTCGGACTTAAAATTGGTAAACATTAGCAATTACGATTTTAGAGCTGAATCTTATTTTAAAAACAAAGACCAAATCTCTATCAGTTTATTTCACAAAGATTTTAAAAATCACATAGAAATGGGATTTGGTTCAGCTGGTATTACTTGGCAAAACATCGATAAATCTGTTGTACAAGGGATTGAATTTGAAGGAAAGAAAAATTTTGGGAAAATAGTTTCTTTAAATACTAATATTACTTTAGTGAAGTCTGTTTCTTCTTTTATTCGTAAGGATATGCAATTGGTTAACGGAATTAAGGAGTTTACAAACCTTGATACCGTGGATAGACCTATGTTCGGACAAGCTCCTTATGTTATCAATTCAATCCTAAATTTCAAACTAGACAGTGCCAAAATCAATATTGCTCTTTCTTACAATGTTCAAGGACCACGTTTAGTGATTACAGGTGTTGTAAAAGGTTTCCCAGATGTATATGAAATGCCTAGAAATACATTAGACTTTAAGATTTCTAAAACTTTTGGCAAAGTAATTACAACCAGTTTAATGGTAAGAGATATTTTCAATGCTCCTGTCAGAAGGGCATATAAAATGAATAATGGTTGGGTTGATTTTGATAATTTCAGATATGGAGCAAACTTCTTTTTATCTGTAGGTTATAAATTTCAATAATAACGCTTAATACATTAATGAATGAAAAATAATATACTTGTCTTAATCTTGCTTTTCTTTGTGTTTATCACAAAATACACATCAGCTCAATTAGAACGTGTTTTTGTTGAAAAATACTACATTTCTGATGTAAACGATGAATCTAATACAACTGGAGGAATACTTAAAAGTGCTTCGACAACTTATAGAATCTACCTTGATTTAGCAAAAAAAACAAAAGTGATTCGTCTTTTTGGTAATGATAAATTTCCTGTTCAATTTTCTAGTACAGAATTGATTTACAATAACCAAACGGATGGTCTGTCTTTTGGTAAAGATTTTGTAAAAAGTAGATATTCAGACAATTTAGTGGCTTTAGATTCTTGGCTAACCATTGGTCAAACTTCAAAATTTCAAGGAGGAAAATCTACGTTTGGAATCCCGAAAGAGTTTGACACTGACGGTTCTTTCATTGGTGGCACTAATAATGATGGAGGAAGTCAAGCAATAAGTACTGGTTTAATGATAAATAAAAATTCGGAAATAGGGAAAGCCTTAACTGAATCAGATGGAATGTTTACTAAAAATGTAAATATTTCTGGTTGGGCTTCTAACGGGTTAATCATTGCTGGAATTGATTCTACTATATTTGGATTGGGTGGATTTAAAAAAGAATTTAAAAGTAATTTATTTGAACTTAAGTGTGATGGAGTAGAAGGAGTGGATACTGTTTTGAATCAAGTTTTGGTAGCTCAGATTACAACAAAAGGGGAATTAAGTTTTAATTTAAACATAGAATTGGAAATCGAAGAAGAGGGAAAATTGAAAAGAGTTTTATATGTGTCAAAAAATCAAAATACCGATAATTCAACTATTTACAGTCCTTTCCTTTCATATCCTTTTTCTTGTGGTTGTACCGATCCAAATTACTTAGAGTTTGATAAAGCATTTGTTTGTTTAAAAGAAGGTTCTTGTAAAACACCGGTTGTTATTGGTTGTATGGATGAGAATGCTTGTAATTTTGATGCAAAAGCGAATACGTCGCTACCAACTTTGTGTTGTTATCCTGGCAAATGTAATAACCGCGACATTACAGTGGTGTGTCCTTCATTACTCGAAGATAATGTAAATTGCTCCATATATCCGAATCCAGTTGAAAATGGTTTTGTAACTGTGGATGTACAAACGGGGGTTGAACAAGATGTAAATTATGAAGTAATTGATATGTATGGTAAAAAACTAATTACTAAAATAATAGGCAAATCAACCTTTGTGAATGAAAGAGTTTCTCTTGAAGAATTGAATGCTGGTATTTATCAAATCAAGGTGCAAGTTGGATTGAGTGTTTTTTCTAAATTGATTATTAAACAATAGGTATATGAAATATTCTAAATCAATATTTTCTAAAATTAGTAAACTTAGTTCTTTCCTTTTCTATGCTTTGATGATAGTTATTCTCTTTTCAAATTGTAAAAAAGTGGAGGAGGAAATAAAATTGGAGTATAGCACAGTTTCCGATGTTGATGGAAATATTTATAAAACAGTGAAGATTGGAGATCAATGGTGGATGACTGAAAATTTAAAAGTTTCAAAATTCAATGATGGAACTAGTATCGAAGAAAACACTTCTACGTCTGATTCTGCATGGATAAAAACAACATCACCAAGATTTCATAAGCTAGATTCGGTTCAAGGAAATCTATATAATGGTTATGTAATCAATTCTAATAAAAAAATTGCCCCAAAAGGGTGGAGGGTACCAACGGATCAAGATTGGAAAAAATTAGAGGAATACATAGGACTTTCGAGTGATGAGGTTCAATTATACGGTTGGAGAGGTGCTGATCAAGCTGAAAAATTGGTGATTGAATCCTCAGAAGGCTGGTTGTCAGGAACTGTTTTGTTTGGTGATAATGAGACAGGTTTTAATGCGTTGCCTTCTGGTTGTTATGTGTTTAACGGGTATTTAAATACTGAAAAAAACAGTGCTTTTTGGTGGACATCAACTCAATTCAATACTAGTTTAGTTTACAGAAACATAGATTTTTCGCACCGAAATATTTTTAGACATTATACCAATTCTAATTACGGATTTGCTATACGTTGCATTAAAGAATAATATCTATTCGATTTTATATAGTCTGACCTTATGAAAAAAATTATATTTCTAATAACTATTGTTTCTTGTTTTAAGACAGCTGTTTATTCACAAGAAAAAAAAGATACAACTTTATATACTAGAATTTCTTTCATGTATAATCCTGCCCTTACATACAGAAATTTAAAAACAAATGATGTTCAAAGTGCCATTTTATTAAAACGAAATCTTGACTCAATTGAATCTATGGATTATGGTTATGCTGTAGGTTTAAATGTTAGACACATGTTTGGAAAACATATAGGTTTAAATGTTGGATTTAATTACTCTGTTTTTAATGAAAAAACGAGAAATGGGTCAATTGATAAGTTTACTAATTATCAAAATACAACAGCATATTATTCAATTCCTCTACAAATAGTGTATAATACCAATTTTATAAAAAAAATCAATTATTTTTTTATTGCGGGTATTTCTCAAAACTATTTACATAAGCAACAACAAAAAACATACAATGAATTGAGAAATGAAGAACGTGTTTTTACTTCAACTTATGATTTAAAGAAATCGAATTTATTCTGGAATGCAGGTGTTGGTATAAATTTTAGATTGAACAGAAAGTGTTCATTTACAACCGAGGTTTTATATTGCCAATCGATGAATGAAATTAATTCTTCTGGAGATATCAAAAAGAATTTATTTTCTTTTGGTCCTAATTTTCATTTCGGTTATTCTTTTTAAATTATAAATCGTTTTAATTTTCATTTTATGAAAGTTTCGTTTTTATTTATTATATCATTTTTTTCATTTTCATCTTTTTCGCAAACATGTCTGGAAGGAGACTGTATCAATGGGATAGGTACTCTTAAAAATAAAGATAAATCAGTTTATGTCGGTGAATTTAAAGATTCTCTTTACCATGGTAAAGGGACTCTTACCTATTCAAGTAATAATATATATACTGGAAAGTTTAAAAAGGGGAAGAAAAATGGTAGAGGAGAATTTGTTTGGTATAATGGTAATAAATACATAGGTTTCTTTCATGATGATTTAGTTCATGGAAAAGGATGTTATTATTGGATAAATGGTGATAAACTGGAAGGGGAATTTAAAAATAATTTATACAACGGCATGGGTAAAAAGACCTTTGCAAATGGGGATGTTTATATTGGTGCTTTTTATAATAACTTCATGTATGGAAAAGGGTGTATGAAATATAAAAATGGAGAAGTTTTTCAAGGCGAATTTAAAATGGATAGGAGAGAGGGGAAGGGAAAACTAATCTTAGTTGATAAATCATACATTGAAGGTGTTTGGGTTAATAATGAACTTAAAGGTCAAATAACTACTTTTTCTAAAAAAGGAAAGCTTCTTAAAACCGAAACGGTTAATAATTAGAATAACTTCTAATCTTCTTTAATTTTTTGTTAAGTAATATTTTTCGTGATAAAATTTGGTTAATAATGAAGCCTCTTTTTTAACATTACTTTGCATTATTTATATTCTAATCATAATATCTATTTTACCTCTTTTTTTTGTTTTCGTTCGAAATTTGTTTCGTTAACATTAATAACAAAAAAATGAAAAAAGAGACTAAAATTTCTAAAGTAATTGCTGGTTTAGCTTTGTCTACATTGGCTGTTACAACTGGTTTCAGCCAGTCTAACTTAGGTGCTGCTTGTGGTTGTCCACCGGTTGCATCAAGACCTACGGTATTGTTATCTTCATTACCAGGATTTACAGCTATAAGTGGTACTTATGGTGGTGAATTAACAAGTGGAGCAACTTTAACTTGTGATAACACGTACATCATCGATCAAAAAATTTACATTCCTTCTGGTAAAACATTGAACATCGCGCCTGGAACAGTTCTTAAAGGTAGAGCGAACCAAGTAGTGAATGGAACAGAGGATAAGGCTACTGCTACTGCATTGGTTATCATGAGAGGTGGTAAAATCAATGCTGAGGGTTCTGCTGATTGTCAGGTGGTATTTACAGCTGAAGCTGATCCAATGGATGGTACTTACCCTATTGCTAACAAAGGTATGTGGGGTGGTGTTGTTATGTTAGGAAAAGCTACAAATAACTTAACTCTTGCTGCGAATGGTCCTTTCGTACCTGGTGGTTCTGGTAAATTAGCTGTTGCTGATGGTTTAGGGACTATTGAAGGTTTTGCTACTTCAAACTCGCAAGATCAATACGGTGCTAACTTATCAGCTGGTGAATCATTTGATGATAACGATAACTCTGGTGTATTAAGATATGCTTCTATCAGACATGCAGGAGCAAACTTAGTAGTTGGTGCTGAGATCAATGGTTTAACTATGGGTTCTGTTGGTAGAGGTACTACTATTGATCACATTGAAATCGTTTCTTGTGCAGATGATAACATCGAGTGGTTTGGTGGTACAGTAAACATGAAATACGTAGCTAGTTTCTATGGTAACGATGATATGATTGATTTCGACTGTGGATATACTGGTAAAAACCAATTCTTTTTCGGTTTAAAAACAGATGCAACTGCGAGTGCAGATAATGATAATGGTTTTGAAATGGATTCAGATGATAACAAATCAAACCTTTTCCCAAGATCGAATCCTTCTTTCTACAATGTTACTCTAGTTGGTAATGCTAAGTCTGTTTCAACTGCTGATAACAGTTCATTGGCTGGAATTTGTGCTAAAGAATTAACTGGTGGTGAAATTTACAATTCAATTTTCGCTAACTTCTTCAGAGGGTTTGATTTAACTAAATCTGTTGGTGCAAGAACTGGTGGTTCAGAAGCTTACCATAATTGGTCTACTGCTAATGGAAATGGAACTAACATTTTAAAAGTAAAATGTAATACGTTTGTAGGTTGTACTTCTCCAATTACTGTGGGTAGATCTACTGCGAATGTTGTTTCTGCGGATACGGCTCAGTTCTATACTACTGATAAAAACGTTGCTATTGCTACTAACGCTTTACCTGGTTTTGACTATACTTTTACAATCAACAATACTACTAACACATATTCAAAACAACCTGATTTCGTTCCTAATCCTGCTATCGTTGTAGCTGGTTGTCCTACTCCTCCAGTTGATGGTTTTTATAGAGCTGCAAACTACAGAGGTGCTTTCTCTTCTAACGCTGGTGAAAACTGGTTATCTAACTGGTCTTATGCGCAAGTATTAAACATTACTAAAGGTTTAGTAGCTTGTCCTACTGACGTTAACGGTGATGGTACTACAAACGTTACTGACTTCTTACAGTTGTCTTCTCAATTCGGTTTGAGCTGTAACTAATTAATTCAAATCCCTTAGTTTTTATTAACATATTCAGCTTTTTGCTAAATAGTAATGTTGTAATAAACTAAGGGATTTTTATTTCAAAATCTAAAACAAAATAAAATGAAAAAGAGTACAAAAAGGCTTTTCCTAGGTTTAGGTTTGGCATTGTTAAGCGGAAACGCTGTCGCTCAAAATGGTATCGAGCAAATCATTGTTGAGAAGTACTACATCGCAAATGCTGCCGATGCTGCTGCTTCATTGGGTACCCTACCTGTTGGTTCTGTTACTTACCGTGTGTATGTTGACATGTTACCAGGGTACAAATTCCAAGCACTTTATGGGGATGCGAATCACCCATTAAAGTTTTCTACTACAACTTCTTTCTTCAATAACGAAGACCGCGGTGCAACAACAGCTAACGCTATTGCTAGTGCTCAGTTGAAAAATAACACAGTAGCTTTAGATTCATGGTTTTCAGTAGGTGCTTCTGCAACTGGTCAGTTTGGTGTTTTAAAATCAGATGACAATGGTGCTGCTAACTTATTGACAACAACAAATCCAACCACAGTTTTAAAAAACACTGCTGCGGCTTTAGGTATTCCTTTAGCAACACATGATGGTAACATGGCTGGATCTCCAGAAGCAGTTACTTTCGTAGGTTTCGATCCAACAGGGGGTGTTTTTGATGCAACTTCTCAATTTGGTAACCAATTTATCACTTCTGATGGTGCGATTTCTGCATTAAGTGGTGCTGCTGGGCCAACTGCTGCTAACCGTATATTAATTGGTCAGTTTACTACAGATGGTGTTTTCCGTTTCGAATTAAATATCCAAGTTGGTACGCCAACTCCAGGTGTTTCTCAAAAATTCGTAGCTAAAGATCCTGTTAATGGTGAAATTTCTATTCCTACATTAATTTTAGAGCCTAATGTTCCTCCTACAATTGCTTTAACTAATCCTACAAATAATCAGCAAATAGTAACAGGAACTAGCGTGAACTTAACTGCAAACGCAACTGATTCTGATGGTACTATTTCTAAAGTTAACTTTTATGTTGATGGTGTGAAGGTAGGTGAGAAAACTTCTGCTCCTTATACTTTACCTTACACTGCTGTTGTAGGTAATCACGCAATCACAGCTACTGCAATTGATAATAAAGATGACAGTACTACAACTGCTCCTGTTAATATTGTGGTTGCTAACAACCAAGCTCCAACTATTTCTGTTGTTTCTTCTGCAAATAACGCAATTGTAGGTGATGTTTTAACATTCACTGCTACTGCAAATGATGTAGATGGTTCTGTTGCTTCTGTTGAATTTTTCGTAAATAACGTTTCTATAGGTACGGATAATACAGCTCCTTTTACGCAAACTTGGACTTCTACTACAGGTGCTCATGTAATCAAAGCGATTGCTACTGATGATTTAGGTTTAACTGGTACTTCTTCAAACATCAACGTTTCTATTGCAAACAACAATCCTCCAACTGCTGCAATCACTGCTCCTTTAGCAAATGCTACAATCATCGCTCCGACAGTAGTTAACATCGAAGCTACTGCAACAGATTCAGATGGTTCAGTTTCTCAAGTTGAATTTTTAGTAAATGGTGTTGTTGTTGGTACAGATAACACAGCTCCTTATGCATACGCTTGGACATCTACTCCTGGTGCTAAAACAATCACTGTTCGTTCTACAGATAACAAAGGTGCTACTACTACATCTGCTGCATTGAATTTAAATATTGCTGACCCTAATGCTCTTCCTTATGAAGTGACTACAGTTGATCAAAAATGTATTTTACCAACTTTCAGCTTACCTATTTCTGCTGCTGCAACAAACAATGTTGATAATGTAATCGGTTATGACTTAGTATTAAACTATGACAAAAATAAATTAACTCCAACTGGAAACATTGTGGTTAATGGTGATATGATTAATGCTACTTTGGTAAATACTTCAAATGCAATTGATGCTGTTAATGGTAAAATGAATATTTCTGTTTACTTTACACCACAAGCTCCTGCTGGAACTAAGTTTGCAGGTACTGGTAAACTAATTTCAGTTGAATTCAATAAAACAGTAAACTTTGCTCCTGAAGATACAGCAATCGTATCAGTTTCTTATTTACAAGAAAGTTACATTTCTGGAGTACAAACAAAAGCGGTTTCTGCTGGTAAAGCAATCACTCACAAAGATTTCACTTATCCACTTTCATTAAGATTCTGGGGTGATAATAAAGCAATTAAATACAATTCTTTATTACCAAACAACCATTTGATTACGAATGTATATGGTGCAGATGTAGTTTCTGGTGTTTTAAATGTAAACAATGTTGCTGCTTCAACTGATACAAATGGTGTAGTTGGTTTTGACTTGAGAAATGGTTTAGCTGTTAGCATTAAAAGAGACATTGCTGGTACAACGGATGTATTTGATATCGTGAACGCTGCTGACGTAAGTGTGGTTAACTCAATCTTATTAAATGATGTAAACGTTACTCCTTCTGTTTATCAAATGATTGCAGCTGACGTTAACTTAGATGGTGTTATTTCTGCTGGTGATATCTCTCAAATCAGACAAAGAGGTACGCTTAAAATTGCTGAATTCCGTCAAGCATGGAACTACAACAATGCGGGTGTTTCAAATGGAGAACCTTCAAGAGATTGGATTTTTGTTGATTCAATGAGATTACAAAATGATCCTGCTTATCAAATATCTACTACTTATCCTACAAATGATTTAGCTGGTGGTTTCTCTAAATCTAGAGTTCCAGTTGTTCCTGCTGTATTGAACGCAAGAGTTTCTGACTTTGCTAACTGTCCAGTGATTACAGGTGAAACTTACAAAGGAATTATGTTAGGTGATGTTGATGGTACATATGCTGCTCAACCTAATAGTGGTTTATTAAAATCAAACAATGCTGATCAAAATGCTAAAATCGTTTTCGATTTAACAAAAGCTAAAAAATCAGGTAATGTAGTTGAAGTTCCTGTATCTATCGAATCTGATGACAAATTCAATGCGTTTGACTTTGCTTTAAATTTATCTGATAACAATATGAAATTAGAAGATATTACAGTTGCTTCTAAAGACATCGAGAATTTCTATCATTTCAATGAAGCAGATCAAACAGTTCGTTTTACTTCAAATAATTATGATAATTTCTTAACTTACAATACAGTTGCAACAATCAAACTACGTGTTGATGAGGAAGCTTCTTTGAATACTTTAAAGCCAAGATTAGCAATGCTTAATGGTAAAAAAGTTCAAGTTGAAGTAAGAAAATCTCAAATAGAAACAAACGGTTTTGATCTTAAATTATTCCCTAACCCAGCAAATGACAATGTTTCTGTTAGAACTAACGAAGATGCTGTTTTAGTAATTTCTGATTTAACTGGAAAACAAGTTTCTGATTCTTTTGAATTAAAAGCTAATACTACTAAGAATGTTAATTTAAATGAGTTACCTCAAGGGGTTTACTTATTCAAAGTAACAGGTGAAAACGTTGTTAGAGTGGAGAGAGTGGTTGTAAATAAGTAGTATTTTCTACTTTCTGTTTTTTTTATATCTTGAAGCCACCTTTTAGGTGGCTTCTTGTTTTATATATAATTAAGCCCTTCTTAAAGCTTAGTTATTAAAATCTAAACACTTTCATAACATTTACTTTATCATGTAGTCTCATTGCGGGGCTATTTTTGATTAAAAATTTTTTGTTATGTTTCGAGTAGTAAACTTACTTTTTTTATTCTTTGGATTATTTTATTCCTTAAATACTTTTGCTTTAGTACCTCCTCCTGATGTTTCTAAGGATTCTGTGATACTCGATTTGAAAAATGCCACCGTTTCGTTTAATACTGGTGAAAGATTTATTGACATCCCAGTAATAGTTAAAGCAAAAAATCCGGTTAGTTCTTTTGATATTCGAATGAAGTTTAATCAAGACAAATTGGAATACGTATCTACAATTAAAGTAAATACTCAATTAGAACCCTTTACATTTCTAAATACGAATGATAATTTTTTGAGAAATAATACTGCAGGTCCATTCGTTTCTTTTAATATACCTAATAATACTCCATTAATTTTCTTTCGATTTAAGTTAAAACAAAATTGTGCGCTTGTTAATTCTTCTGATTTCTTTCAAATTACAACCCTTTTGATTGGGTATCCTTCAAAGAATAAGGTAACTGAAATGGAATCAGTACAGACTTTTTCCAATTTATTAGTGAGTGGCTCTAAATGTACCAAGAATGCATTGACCTTCTCTGGACCAAGTACTTCAAGTGGTGTTCCAATTGCTGAATATAAATGGGAATTCGGTAATGGTTCTTTTTCAAATACACAATCTGTTAACACTTCTTTTGTTGATCCAGGTGATTATGAAATCAAATTAGTAGTTAAAACGGTTGATGGTTGTAAAGATTCAACGAATCAATCAATATATGTTAATGAATCTCCCATTGCTAGTTTTGATTACACTACAAATGAATCCCTCGATACGGTTTATTTCAATAATTTGTCGAGTGTTACGAATGATGAAATGAGTTTTGAATGGAACTTTGGAGATAAATCTTCTAGCTTTTCTAAAGATCCAAAACATCATTATGCTTCAGGTGGTGTTTTTCCAGTAGAACTGATAGTACGTACTTTAACTGGTTGTTTTGCCCGTTTTGTTGCTAATGTAGTTCTTGAAAAGCCTATTGCTGATTTTGATTATACAGCTAACGCGTGTGCAAATGCAGATTTGGTTTTTGAGGATAAATCTATTTTCAATTTTGGTCAAATTACTGATTGGAAATGGGATTTTGGTGATAATTCATCTTCTACAACTAAAAACTCAACCCACAAATTTCTTACTTCGGGAAAATATGTTGTGAAATTGATTGTTATATCTGACAAAGGAATTAAGTCTGAAGTTTCAAAAACTGTAGAAATAAATAATAAACCAATTGTTAATTTTGAGGCAAATACTACTTCGGGTTGTTCTCCATTATATGTAAGTTTTAGTAATAATTCAATATACGATTTAGGTTCTCGTTTTATATATGATTTCGGTGATGATCAAATGTCTATACAACCTGATCCAGTTCAGGGATTTATTGAGCCAAAATCTTATACAATTAAAAAGGTGATTATTACTCCTGGTGGTTGTAAAGATTCTTTAATAAGAACTTCTTATATCACTGTTTCACCTAACCCAATCGTATCTTTTTCTAAATCTAATGGATGTTTAAATACTTTGTTAAATTTTGCTGATAGTTCAAAAGTAGATAATGGTTCTATTGTTGCTTGGGATTGGAATTTTGGTGATGGGTTTTCAGTATATACTAAAAATGCACAACATACCTTTAATAAAGCGGGTAAATTCCCGATCAAATTAACAGTTACTTCTAATAAAGGGTGTTCTGAATCTTTTCAAGATTCAATTCATATTAATACCAAACCTAAAGTACAATTTAATGCAGAAAAAACAGATGGTTGTATCCCTCTAACTCCTGTTTTTAAAGATTTCTCTACTACTGTTGTAGGCTCTACTTATAATTGGGATTTTGGTGACAAAACCTATTCATTTGATAAAAATCCTAACAAAATCTATCAAAAAGATGGTAGGTTTTCAGTAAAACTAACAGTGATTGCTCCAGGTGGGTGTTCTGATTCCTTAATCATACCGAATTATATCAATCCGCTCAGTTTAGTGTTAGCAAAATTTACTGAATCTACGCATTGTGCCAATAGAATCATGCAGTTTACGGATAGTTCAACAGTGTCAAATGGTAAAATTGCAACTTGGAATTGGAATTTCGGCAATGGTTCATCTAGTACCCAAACAAATCCATCGTCTGTTTTCCAAAAATCAGGTAACTATACTGTTTCTTTAACTGTTACATCAGATCAAGGTTGTGAAAATGTAACGTCTAAAGAGATTAGCATTGATGACGTTCCGAATGTGGATTTCACAGCGGATAAAACCAATGGTTGTTTCCCTGATGTAATCGTATTTGATAACAAATCAACTTTCATGGAGGGATCTAAATTTGAATGGCATTTTGGTGATGGTTTCAAGCAAACATTTTTTGCTCCAGCGCACAAGTACATGGATATTGATTCTTTTACAGTAAAATGTATTGGGATCTCCCCTCAAGGTTGTAAAGATTCTTTAGTAAGAGATAAATACATTTCAATCCAAATTAGCCCGATTTCAAAATTTGAAATAGAAAATAAGAAAGTATTAATTCCAGGATTTAAAATTAATTTCACAAATCTTTCGACGATTGCTAAAGACTATGTTTGGTCTTTTGGTGATAGTACAATCTCGGGATTTAAAAATCCATCACATCAATTTCTTGATTCTGGATTATTTAAAGTGTGTTTAACAGCCAAAAATTCAGAGTATTGTAAATCGGTTTATTGTGAAAATATTCAAATAAGATACCCTGGTAATATTGCAGTTCCTAATGCTTTTTCTCCAAATAATGATGGAAAAAATGATGTGTTTAGAGTTCTGGGAGGTCCTATTTCTGAAATGAGCTTTAAAATTTACAATGCTTGGGGTAGTTTAGTATTTACAGGTGAAAGTCAAAATGAAGGTTGGGATGGAAACTTTGGTGGTGAAAAACAGCCGATTGGGGAGTATAATTATATTTTGATTGGAAAATTATCTGATGGTTCCGAAATTAATAAGACTGGCGTAATCAACTTAACACGATAAAAAATGAATAAAATAGTAAAGTCCATAATTTTTATTTGGTTTGGTTCTCTAATATATGCCCAAGATGCTCGTTTTTACCAATACGAGATGAACGATCTTTTCTTAAATCCAGCCCTTACGGGTGATCGTTTGTTTGATAATCGCGGACTTCAAATCAACGTAAATTATAGAAGTAATTCATCTAAAAATTTAGTTAATGGTGATGCTAGTGCTCTTGGTCTAGGTATGGATATTCCATTAGGTCATCGTTTCTCTGTTGGTCAATACTTCGGTAACAATAGAGCTGTTGATGGTTCGTTTAATAATTTTAATTATTTCGCATCTGCGTCTTATAAGATTATTAATAGCCAGATGTTTAATGATAATCATTTATTGGCAGTTGGAATGCAGTTAGGTGTCGTTAATAACAGTTTAAATACTAAACGATTGTATTATGAGTCTCAATATTCTCCTTTTAGTTCTTCTGGTTTTGATCAGAATTTAGAATCGGGTGAATCTTTTGCGCAACAAAGTTTTTATAAATTAGACAACAACTTAGGTATTGTATACCGATATAAAATTCCTGATAAAAGATTGGCTTTGACATCTGGTGTATCCTTTTATCATATTTCAAAGAGTAATAAAAACACAGCTCTTGGAGAATTAAATGAACTTAGAACAAATGTTCATTTTCAATTTCATTATGATTTCAATGAAAAAATGGGGATTTCGCCTCACTTATTATATACTAAACAAGGTATTACTCAAGATTTCAATTTAGGATCCTTTTTTCAATACAATATACACCCAGATGTATTTCCTATAATTGGTTTAAATTTAATTGCGAATAAAGCTTCCGTTTATCAATTGGGTTTGAGGTATAAAAACAGTATGTTTAAAATGAGTTATGCTTTTGCAAATAGACGTAACACAGCGTTTGTAAATAATGGTTTGGAATTTGCTTATATTCATACCTTTATTTCAAAAGAGCAAACTTATCATGTTGGTGATTTTGATGATAAAACTAATTCTATAAATAAGGATGAAAAAGAAGTTATTCTATCCAAATCATCAAAAGCGGGAGATAATTACTATTTGCTTAAACTAAAATTGATTGTTGATCGATTAGATGTACTTATTAATTCTAAGGAAATATCAAAACTTGATATTCAAAGTGAATTGAATAAAATCATAGTTGAAATTCAAGAATTATCTAAAATGACTACCACTGAGCGTTATTTAGAACTTGCAAATCAGTACAAACAGTTAATAGCTAATAAGCTAAAAATTTTAGAAACAAAAATTCATCAATAATGCAAAGATTAGCAGTAATTGTAATTTCTTTATTATTGTCTAATGTTTTTTTTGGACAGAATAAGAAGCAGGTTAAAATTGATCTTAATGATTTGATGGTAGAAATCAATAATATTTCAAAAACGAATACTCA
>JBKCEW010000109.1:0-4485 GCA_046304235.1 Crocinitomicaceae bacterium
TTGAATTTAATTTACTTCAGATTATTTTTGAAGATTTTTCATCATCTAGTTATATTTTATCAAACCAAGGCAACCAAACACCTAATTAATAGTTTTAAATTATAAAATTGAAGATCCTAATTTTGAATTATGCAACATAAAATATTAGTTTTATTATTTAATATATTTGTTTCAAGTTGGATTCTAGCTTGTCATAACTCTACAATAAATTCAGCTACCTACGTAACGAATCCTGACGGTTCAAAAACTTTTACGCTAAATGTTTCTATAGATGTAGGTAGTTCTGACGGATATTCATTGGGATTTGCATTGATTCTTAAAAATTCAATCAGTGCGAAACCATCCGTATCTAACTTATCAACATTAAGTCTTTCAAGATCCGGTTATTCAAATCTTAAAGGCTATACTGGTAGTTCAATTGGAACAGAAAACAGTTCTTCTTATTTAAAAAACAGATATCAAAATAGAACAGACGTAATTACTTTTGAAGCTTCTGATAAATCATATGGTTTTGGTTCAACAGATTATAATAATAATGTTATTATTTTCACAGTTTCTGGTTGTGTCGAAGAAATTGAATTGGATGCAGATATTAGAACTAATACAACTTCGAATACTCCTGTAACAAGTTGTGTAAAAACGTTTTCGACAGGGATAACTTGTCCTTGTCTAGCCCCTGTTAAACCAGAGATAAATACATCTTCGCCAACTTGTTCAAATACAGGAATATCAACAATATCAAATTTTGCAACTTATACAGCAGGCACAACTTTTAATTTTACACCGTCTGGACCTGCTGTTGGTTCAGGAGGAGTTATTTCTGGTATGGTAGTCGGAACAAACTACACTGTTACTGCAACAACTGCTGGATGTACTTCTTTAGCATCAAATTCATTTAGTATTTTAGCACAATTAACCAAAACTACACCAACTTTTACGCAAGTAGCTCAAATTTGTAGTGGTGGATCGTTTTCATTACCCACTACATCGAATAATAATATACCAGGCACATGGTCTCCTGCTAACAATAATGCTTCTACTACAACTTACACTTTTACTCCTAATGCAGATCAATGTGCAAATACAGCTACTATGACGGTAATAGTTGGTCCTCCTGCGACACCAACTTTTACGCAAGTAGCTCAAATTTGTAGTGGTGGTTCATTTTCTTTACCTACAACATCGAATAACAATTTCACTGGTACTTGGTCTCCTGCTATAAATAATACATCTACTACAACCTATACTTTCACGCCTAATACTGGACAATGCGCAAGCACAGCTACTATGACAGTAACTGTAGGACCTCCTGCTACACCGACTTTTACACAAGTGGCTCAAATTTGTAGTGGTGGTTCTTTTTCTTTACCCACAACATCGAATAACAATTTCACTGGTACTTGGTCTCCAGCTATAAATAATACATCTACTACAACCTATACTTTTACACCTAATTCTGGACAATGCGCAAGCACTGCTAGTATGACGGTGACTGTAGGTCCTCAGGCTTCACCAACTTTTACGCAAGTGGCTCAAATTTGTAGTGGTGGATCATTTACTTTACCAACTACTTCGAATAACAACTTTACAGGTACATGGTCTCCTGCTATAAATAATACATCTACTACAACTTACACTTTTACTCCTAATGCTGGTCAATGTGCAAATACAGCTACTATGACGGTAACTGTGGGGCCTCCTGCTACACCAACTTTTACACAAGTGGCTCAAATTTGTAGTGGTGGTACTTTTACTTTACCCACGACTTCTAATAACAATTTTACGGGTAGTTGGTCTCCAGCTATTAATAATACATCTACTACAACCTATACTTTTACACCTAATTCAGGTCAATGCGCAAGCACAGCTACTATGACCGTAACTGTAGGACCTCCTGCTACACCTACTTTTACACAAGTGGCTCAAATTTGCAGTGGGGGAGCATTTAATTTACCAACGACTTCTAATAATAACTTTGAGGGTATTTGGTCACCTGCTATTAATAATACCTCAACGACAACCTACACTTTTACGCCTAATTCAGGTCAATGTGCAATTACAACTAATATGACGGTAATTGTGGAATCTCCTACTTCACCAACCTTTACGCAAGTTGCTCAAATTTGTAGTGGAGGTTCATTTACTTTACCTACAACTTCGAATAACAATTTTACGGGTAGTTGGTCTCCAGCTATTAATAATACATCTACTACAAACTACACTTTTACTCCTAATGCTGGTCAATGCGCAACGACAACGACTATGACAGTAACAATTGATCAACCTGTGACACCAATTTTTACTCAAGTAGCTCAAATTTGTAGTGGAGGTTCATTTTCTTTACCCACAACATCAAATAATAATTTCACTGGTACATGGTCTCCTGCTATTAATAACACAACTACTACGACATACACTTTTACGCCTAATGCTGGTCAATGCGCAAGCACAGCTACTATGACGGTGACTGTAGGGCCTCCTGCTACTCCAATTTTTACACAAGTGGCTCAAATTTGTAGTGGTGGTACTTTTGCTTTACCTACGACTTCTAATAACAATTTTACGGGTACTTGGTCTCCTGCGATAAATAATACATCTACTACAAACTACACTTTTACTCCTAATGCTGGTCAATGCGCAACGACAACGACTATGACTGTTTCTGTGGAACCTCCAGTTACACCGACTTTTACACAAGTCGCTCAAACTTGTAACGGAGGAACATTTACTTTACCCACCACTTCTAATAACAACTTCACTGGTACTTGGTCTCCTGCTATCAATAATTCCTCAACGACTACTTATACTTTTACTCCTAATACAGGTCAATGTGCTAATACAGCAACTATGACGGTAACTATAGTTGAACCTATTACACCAACTTTTACACAAATTGGTCAAATATGTAGAGGAGAATCGTTCTTATTACCTACAACTTCAACCAATGGAATTTCTGGTACATGGTCGCCTGCTATTAATAATACTTCTACTACTACCTACACCTTTACCCCAAATTCAGGTCAATGTGCAGTAAATCAAACCATGACTGTTAATCTAAATGCTCTTCCAAACTTGAAAATTACTCAACCACAACCTGAATGTGAACCAAACACAATAAATCTTCTAAATCCTTCGATTACTGCAGGATCAACAGATGTTGGTTCAATGATCTATTTCTACAGTGACCCACTTTTCACAACACTAATTTCAAATCCTGCAGCATATAACATTCCTGGAACAACAACTGTATACGCTAAAACTACTAATAGCTCCAATTGCACTGATTCAAAACCAATCATTGTCACTATAAACCCAAAAGACATAATCTCATTCACTTCATTACCAATTAAATTATGCTCTAATGACCCATTAACAATATTAAAAGCAACTCCAAATAATGGAACTTGGTCAGGTAATGCAATTAAACCAAATGGTGCTATTCAACCTGCACAATTAAATTCAGGTAAGAATGATTTCACATATACTACTTCAGGAAAATGCCCAAATTCACAAACAATTCAGATTGATGTGTATAGAAAACCAAATTTAGTAATTAGCAGAAAGGATACCGTTTGTGAGGGAGAAGAAATAAAACTACAAGACATCAGTCCTTTGGCTAAAATAACTAAATGTACATGGGATTTTGGAGACAATAATTATTCAACCTTATTAAATGAAACGAAACATAAATACAATTCATCTGGATTTTTTGATATAACCTATATCGGAACAGACGAAAATGGTTGTACAGACACCCTGATAGAAAAAGATTTTATTTATGTCCTTGATAAACCTAAAGCAAACTTTAATTTTTCACCAAGTAAACCAACCATTTTTAATAATTCGATTCAAACAACAAATCTTTCCATGAACGCAACACATTACAGATGGAATTTTGGAGATGAAGCAGAATCGGGCTTGACTAATCCTTCGCATAAATACAGTAATTCACCAAATATCTATTTCATAACACTCAATGCCTACAACCAAATTTCGTCTTGCAGTCATGATACTACAATTCAAATTGAAGTATTTGATGAAATCTACTGTTACATCCCAAATACTTTTACACCAAATGGTGACGAATTGAATAATGAATTTAAACCAGTTTTAAGTGGATCTATTACAGAGGAACATTATTCACTATACATTTACAATCGATGGGGAGAATTATTATTTGAATCTCACAATAAAAACGTAGGTTGGAATGGCTCATTTGGAAATAAAATATGCCCTCCTGGAACATATATTTGGAAAGTAGAATTTACTGATAGTATGAATAAAGAAAAACACATGAAAAAAGGTCACGTTAATATAGTACAATAAAAACAAAAATATTAATACAAAAAAACCTCCAGCTTTTTGTATTAAATAATCTTCGAGAAAAAATTTGTTGTAACAATTTAATGATTTAAAAAAATAAGTTATTCAAAGGATTTATAAGATATTATTGACATATAAAATCAATTAATAAATTATTTAATT
>JBKCEW010000110.1:0-5759 GCA_046304235.1 Crocinitomicaceae bacterium
ATCTTAAAAGATGCTTTTAAAGATTTAATGAATTTAAATACACCCTTTTTTCAAGCAAAAGTATAGTAGTTAAGTAATACACAAATAAACTTACTAAAAGCAGTGGCAACTGGTGAAAAACAAATTACGAGTGTTCGCGTAATGCAAGACTATAAACTAGGAACATCCAATAATATTATTAAGAACCGTGAGATTTTAATCAAAAAAGATATTTTACAGTTTTCTCAAGGGAATTTTGAATGGTTAGACCCTGTTTTTTTAATATGGTTTTTAAGGTTTTTAGTGTAATAAAATAATTATTAGTTATTTATAATATTACCATTTGGTAACTTACCACTCAGTAATATACTAATTGGTAAGTTCAAAATTAGTTGGATATCGTTCTTTACTTATATACAAAAAACGAACTGCAGAACTAAGAATAAAATGTGAGGATTAATTATTAAAAAAATTCAATTCCCCATTTTTCATTTGGTGATACGCTCTAGATAGGTAAGCAATCATAACGCGCATATTATCAAAAGCCTCTTCAGATTCGGTATTTATTTCTTTCTTTTGAAGGCGCAAAAGTAATTTCATATACATCGCATGAAATACCAATTCGATATCGTTTTTCTCTTTCAAATTTGATTTTTCTCTAAAATCTTGAATTGCATCAAGCGCTCTTTCATAAACACCTTTGTATTTTTCATCATTCGCAATGTTTAATAGCGTATTGTGTAAATACGATAACTCAACCATTACTTCTTGAATCTGGTGTAAATGTCCTTTTTCTTCAATTTTTTGAGAATGCATTCCACGAATCAACCCATCATACCATTGTCTATAGGATGCAAAATAAGATGGATCAGGTAATTGCCCACGGACATATTCATCCATAATTCTTTCCAAATCAAATTTGTATGCGCGAATAACATCTTCAATCTGATACATATACAAAATGTATTCAGCAATATTTTCTTTTAATTTTTGTTGTGCGATAAGCATAATTTGTATCTAAAAATGAAAATAATTAATTCTTTCAAGCAAAATCAAACAAGTCTTCTATCTAACGTCTTTTGTCTAATGTCTAATATCTAATGTCTTTCGTCTAACGTCTAATGTCTCCGCCGCGGCGGATGACTAATACCTACTTCCCCTTCTCCTCCTGATTCAAAAATCCAATAAATTCTTTCGTTACGTTCATAGTAGGATTAATGTAATTAAATTGACTACCAGATGCTTGAACAAGTAACATATCAATTTTGTGCATTTCACAATATTTTTTACTTGCTTCTTCTATTTTTTTATAAATCTTATTCATCAAATCAATAGTTTGCTTTTCAATTGCTCCACCTTGAGTTTGTTGGAATGCATAAATCTCTTGTTCACGTCTTTGAGCCTCTGCTTGGATGTTTTGCATTTGTAAATCAGAAAGTTGTCCTTTTTTAGCAAGGTCATCGTTTGCAACAAGGTAGGATTGTAAATCCATTTGTTTTTTTTCTAATTGCTTCTGAAATTGAATTTGTTTGTTTTTAACCAAATTGTCCATTTGCTTGTAATAGGAAAATCCATTCTTCAAACTATCTTGATTATAGTAAGCAATTTTCAATCCATTTTCACGAATTACAGGAACGGTAGGTTTTGTGTCAACAACAACTTTTTCAGCTTTTTTTTCTGAACAAGAAAGCGTAGTAAGTGCTAAACTCAATGATGCGATGATAATTTTTTTCATAGTATTATTTTTCTTTAATAATGTTTTTAGATGCAAATGCTTTACCCCAATCTTCTCGCATAGTGAGGAAACGATCAAAAGCATTGTCAAGCAATTCATCCGTAATCATATTTTGAACATCCTCTAATCCGAAAACATCAATCTCGTTTATTTTAAAAGTTTGTTCATATTGATCCAATTCAATTTTTACAATATACTTACTATTGTAACTGAAAATCTGAATCTTATATTTTGGATGTGGTATTTCTGCTATTACTCTCATTTCTTTATTTTTTTGTAAAAATAACTACAATTCATCTTTTATAGATTGAATATTTTTAAAAGTGAAATTTCATAAGTTGGTCAATTGGCTTTTGAATAATCTTTTTTAAAAGTATCCCTCTTTTTTTTAGTTCTTCTTTTAGAATTTTTTCGTTGTAAAGAGCATAAGACCCTATAAAACTAATTTCTGCAATGGTCTTATTTTTAGGTAAATATTTTGTTAGAAACAATTTAATGTTTTCTCGGTGAATATTTTCTATTTCTAATTGTAAATCAAGATTCTCGGTTTCTAATCGAATATTTCCTAAAAATAATTTACCCTCATTTCCATAGATAGTAGCAAGTATACTTGAACGATCACCATAACTAGTTTCAATGAATTCTTTGTAATCATTTGAACATTCTTCAAGCAAATATTTTTGAAACACTAATTTCCCAAAATAATATCCACTTCCTTCATCACCAAGTAAATAACCATGACCTCCGAGTAAATCCTCAATTTGTTCATTGTTATACTTACAAAGAACAGAACCTGTTCCAAGTATACCAACATATCCTAAACCAGTTCCATAAATTGATTTTCCTGCTGCAATTAAATCAGATTGAACATATATTGATTTAAAATCAATTGGTTCGAACAATTTTTTAATTATCTCTTGATTTTCTTTTTGTAAACATCCACTACCATAAAAGAAAACAGTGCTTTTTTGAGGTATGGTTTTAATTAAGGATTGAATAACTTCGTTTTGAGCTTTTTCAATTGTTCTAGGATGAAAATTACAAGTTTCAAATGCAATAATTTCATTGCCATTTTTAATTCTCCAATCAGTTTTGGTTCCGCCGCTTTCTGCTAGTATAGTAATAGGTGTCTGAAAAACAACAGTGTATAATTCGTTGTAATCTTTAAGATGTTTAATAAGTAGGTTATCTTCTTGCATTTTTTAGACAACGTTTTACTTTAAGTTCATGCGCCTCTCTCTCTTCTGGTGTTGAGTTTGGAGTTGTTAAAAACTCTTTACATTTATTTTCAACGAATTCCCAACGTACCATTAGTTTTTCGGATTGTTTATCGGTTAGGTTTTTTTCGAAGGCTTTATTGATTGAATCATTTTTAATTACACACGAACAAAAATCCCACTGTTCACCAAATTTCTCGACAATTTTCATGTGGTTTTCTAGCTTCTCCGTTTTTTCATTGATGATTTCTATTTTTTTTGAAGATTCTTTTTTTTCAATTATTGAATCAGTTTTAATTTCAGTAGAGTCTTTGTCTGTTTTTGATGTAATTTCTTGTTTTAATTCATTTTTACAGCTTGGTATTAAAAAAAGCAAAACAGTAAATAGGGAAGCAATTTTTAAAAACATATTTCGTTATTTTTGATAAGATTTTAGACCATGAATTTACAATATATTTTAATATTAGTTTTACTTCTTCTTGCAACTCTCTATTCCTCTTTTGGTCTTAGTCAAGAAATCAGAGATGAGAAAGTAAAACATTTTAAAGAGATTGTACTTCGAAAAGATTTTAAGTCTTTGTATGAAAAACAATTACGTAGAGTTAGAAGAGTATATCCATTAGCATTAGAAGCTGCTAAAATGATTGAAAATTTATATGAAGAATTAGATGATCAGGAAAGTAAGCGTGGAAAAAGAAAAATAACTAAAAAATACAATAAGGAAATAAAATCTGAATATTTATTTGTTATTAAGGATTTATATATTGAGGAAGGTAAATTGCTAATGAAATTGATATATCGTGAAACTGGATTGACTGTTGAAGAAATTATTTCCAAGTATAAAAGTAGATTTAGTTCAAAAATGTATAATCAATTGGGTAAAATTTGGGACCAGAATTTGGATGTGAAATACGATCCGCAAGGGGAGGATATCATTACAGAAATTGTCATTATGGATATTAAAAATAATGTCGTTACATTTGATACAACCCCTCGACATTTGTCAAAAGAAGAATATAAAGAGGAAATTAAAGAGTATCGTGTTAATAAGCGTGCAGCTCGAAAGTTAATGAGACAGCAAAGACGTGCTGCCTCTGAATCTATTACAAATGAAGAAGAATGATTGATTTTAGTGTTTTTTCAAGTGAACAATTGAATAAAATGAATGTAAATACCTTAATGGAAACATTAGGTATTGAATTTCTTAAAGGCGGTGTAGATTATATAAAAGCAAAAATGCCAGTTGAAGCAAGAACACATCAACCAATGGGATTATTACATGGTGGAGCCTCTGTTGCTTTGATTGAAAGTATTGGTTCACTTGGTTCTGCTTTGTTGTGTGATTTAAACGTTGAATATCCTGTTGGATTGGAAGTCAATGCTAATCATATTGGTGGAATTAAGTCTGGGTATGTAATAGGTGAAGGAAAATTGATTCATTCAGGCAAGAAAACACATGTTTGGCAAGTTGATATATTTGATGAATCAAATGATAAATTAATTTGCACAGGTAGATTGACAGTTATGATAATTCAAAAAACATAATGCAACCTGATTTTTTAACCTATCGTTTTCCTGGTAAGGAAATAGTTCAACAAATTGGAGATATAGAAGAAGTTGTTCTAACTGATGAACTAGAAGGATTTATTTTTTCAGATTTCAATGCTCATCATTTTTATAAATTCAATCCTACTCAAGAAAATTTAAGTGTACCTACTGAATTCCATGTACATGACATAAAACCATATGTTTACTCTACCAGAGAATATTTATTGCAAGCACATTCATTTTTAAATGGCATTGCTCAATTTCAATTAGATAAAGCAGTTTTTTCAAGAATCAAACCATATTCTTTTCCTATTGATAAAGCACATCACCTTTTCAAGAAATTATGTGAAACCTATCCAAAAGCATTAGTTTATCTTGTTTCAAGTCGAAAGTTAGGAACTTGGATTGCAGCAACACCAGAAATTTTACTGGAAGCTCATAAATCTTTTGTTTTTACTATGTCGTTGGCTGGAACTAAAAAAGCATCTCAAAACACTGAAAATTGGGGAGATAAAGAGAAAAATGAACAACAATTGGTTACAGATTTTATTGAAAGTCAATTACAAAAAGTAGGAGCGGAACAAATTGAATTGAACGGTCCTTATGATTATCAAGCTGGTCCTGTTACTCATTTACGTACAGATATAAGTGCCTTTTTGCCATCAGGTAAACTAACAAAAGTGATTAAAGCACTTCATCCTACGCCAGCAGTGAGTGGTGTTCCAAGAGATAAAGCGTTAAATCTTATTTCTTCAGTTGAAGCGCACGATCGTTTTTTATATACAGGAATTGTAGGGTTGTTAAGTAAAACGGATGCAACTTTATATGTTAATCTCCGTTGTGCACAATTACAAAAAGATACTGCATATCTTTATCTAGGTGGTGGATTTACTCCTCAATCTATTCCCGAATTAGAATTAGATGAAACAGAGAATAAAAGTAAAACACTGATTAGTTGTATGTATAGTTTGAATAGATGAAAAAACAACTAGTTTATAATTTATCATTAATACTTTTAATTGTGCTTTTTTGGCAGTTAGTTGTGTTTAATCTAGGAGTTTTACAAGCACTTTTCATTCATAGAGCTGGTAAAATTCCAGATACGTTAATGTGGTGGGAAAGTGAATTATTTAAAAATCATTTGTTTTCAATTGTTTATAATAAAAATGATATAGCACAAAATCGAATTTATATTAGTCATTCCACTTTTTCTTCTTTATTAGATGTTTTTTGGATTAAGTCTTTTTCCTATATCTTACATAAACCATATCACATTGCAC
>JBKCEW010000111.1:0-33277 GCA_046304235.1 Crocinitomicaceae bacterium
ATTTTATATACTTTGTTTCCAATCACCAATTTAGTAGTATCTTTTTTTTCACTTTCCGTTTCTTGCGAAAAAGATTGAAAAATGAAGATTAATGAAACAAGAAGAGTTATAATTCTCATATAGTAAATTTCATCAAACTTACTACTTTTTTTCTTATTTACTATCTTGCAATAAATCCAGGCTACCCTTTTTTAATTCGTTGAAATATCCAGTCGTAATTATAGGGTTGATGACTATCTATGAAGTTTTTTATCGGCCAATCTTTGGGTAAAAAAGACCTGCCATGATGTTGATCAAAAAACAATCCCTTTACTTGAGTTTGCGGGGCAATTCCATCTTGCTCCCATAGCGGATCTGGATTCGGTTGATCTAAATTACTTCCATATTGCCACACTTGTAAAAACTTGGACCAATCGACTCCATCTTGACTAGCATTTTCTGGAGAGAGTATATAAATATTCCCAAGCACCACTTTATCAGAAAGTTCATCAATAATTCCCAATGAATAGGCATACCCCATACTATGACATACGATATCTAAGGTATCTTTCACTTTTGTATGTAATACCATTTGTAAGGTCTTTCCTCCTATTCTTCCCTTTTCTCTGCGATAAACAAACCCTTTTTCGTTTGACTTTTGATTTAATCGATTAAAATTCAACCCTCCCTTTTTTCTGTTTAGTAAGTGATTCGATAAATACCAACTAATTCCAAATCGAATAAAACTGCGATGGTTTGAAGTTTTCACGCTCATACTTGCATCTAAATAATAATATTCAGTTGACTTCAACGTATCTATAAACCGATCATCCAATTTATACCAATAGTGATAACGATCTTTCGAAGTCACCAAATTATCGGTTTCATTGTGCTCATCTTTGTAATGTCTATAACCATTGATAAAAATTAAAACCCGTTTTGCTACTTCTTGATTCGTCTCTTGAACAAAAGGCAATTCTTGCTTAAAAACATGCCAAATACCTTTTCGCTTAACAAAAGAAAGCAAGATGCGTTGTTCAGCCGGCTTTCTAAAAAAATGAACTCTACCTTTTTGATTGTTAATTGTATCTTTCCAAGTTTTTTTTTGAGAATGAATAGAGGTTTTTGGCGTTGATACAAAATCAAAAATGATACGTTTCATTTGTTCAACCGTAATGTTTTGCTGATTCTTTGTCTTTATAATTTCTACTGTGTGATTGTGTTGAAATAACACTTCTTTATTTCCTGCAATAACATTTCCCAAGGAATCTTCTTCCCATACAGCAAAATGAACCAAACCTATAACATTCCCAATCTTTTTAGGAAAGAATTGACTATAAATAGAAATGGGGAAAATGAATAAAAAAATAAAAAATTTCATGCTGTTAAACCTATATACTCATCAGACATATTCTATAGAAGTCAGGAAAATACACATTAAATAGAAATATATTCCTCTATTTTGTATCAAAAAATATTATACAAAGTTAGAACTAAAAATAGACTACAAAAAAACCTTGTAAATCAATTGACTTACAAGGTTTAATGACTTATTGATTAACTAGCATTTATCCGTAGTATACTTACAATCGACAATTACCTTTTTGGTAGTGGGGTTATACTCTAATTTTTTTACCTCTAATCCTTTGATATTTTGGTATTGGAGATTTTTAACATCAAACACTACCTCACAAGAGATTAATTTACCATCAATACCTACTGTGCTAACTTTATAATTTTTTCCATTCACCAAGCGAATTTCTAAACTACCTTTAGTGGTTTTATTAGAACTAATACCAGTGTAATACCTTTGACTTTTATTTGATTGAAGGTCTGTAACACAAATCCAAGTAGAAGTATTAGGTTTCAATTTAGGATTTTTGGTACACACTAATTCATACGTCAATGCAATATCTATGTATTCAATAGTATTTTGTGGCATCTTAATTTCCAAAGAGCCTTTTGTCCCTGGATTAAAAAGATCTGATTTTACGACTAGATTTCCAGTTAAATTATCAAAAATCTCAATGTAAGCCAAAGGAATACGAGGAGTTCTTCTAAAGTGAGCGATAAATCCATTAAAAATAGAAGCACAATGCAAGGCCCCTAAATAACCTCCGTTAGGACTTCTTAATGTCACTTCATAATTACCTGTAGCATTAGACCAAGGAGCTGTGAATTTCACATCTAAAGCACCACCAGCATCTCCATACGATCCAAACGCACTCCAACCCCAATCCAGATTCCAACTAGATAAGTGATTAATTTCAAATTTAGCAGCTAATCCCCCACTTAGTGATTCCACAACTATTGCACTCTTTTCCTCTTTCCATTGTCCTGTAGTTTCATCTAAACTCCAGACAGGAATAGAATCTCCAACTTTAATTTTTTGACCAGTCATAAAATTATCTTGCATTGGATTTAATTTCATTTCAGCTTGTAATGGTATATCAAAAGATTTAACTTCTTTACCTCCTACACTCATATCTATATCCATCAAACCAGCAGTAAAGAAATTTACGCCTCCAACTATTTCTTTACCGTTTTTATCAATCAAATTTTGTGGGGACAAACCACCAGTAAAAACTTGTACAGACTCATCGGAAACATTATAATACCTAACTTTTGTACGAACCGAATCACCAGAAATTAGATTATTATCCTTATCTCTGAATTTTGTTCCAGCTCTAAATGTTAACGACGCTGTTTCTTCTGTACCATTTTCAGGTTTGGTTGAAAATATTTCATTGGTAGAAAATGCTCCTGCATTTAGCTTATAACTTTTACTTTCTTCTGCAATACCAGATGGTAAATTTCCTTTTTCAATCACTTTAATATCAACGCTTAACTCATCTTTTGAAACAAGTGTAACCTCCTTCCGAACATCCTCAAAACCATTTATTTTAGCATTTATAACAAAGCGTATTGGATTAGAAATTGAAGGTTCAACCCCTTTGATTAAATTTAAAGCAATCCAACCATCATGTACTTCAAATTTTTGAGTTCCTAGACCTGAAACCACTTTGTCTTTGTCTGGTCCAGAAATAGTCACTGAGAACTCGAGAGGTTGTTTAGTGGCTCCCGCTTTAGCGTTTTCAAACACCAACATTGTTGGAGCGTTAAAAACATCTGTATCAACATTTAAAACTAAATTATCAGTAGTTATTTTTTTACAACCAAGAAGAATTGGGATAACGAAAAGAAGCATCATGCAAACATTTCGAAAAAACAATTTTTTTTTCATCATTTTAAAACAAATTTTGTGTTTATAATCTATTATTTAATTAAATAATTAAAATTGATTTGCAGAACTGGTAACCAACGATATGTTTTTAATTCTTCTGTAAGTGTACTGCCTAATGATTGGTTATCAGACAATAATTTTGTCCCAGTAACTGTAACATTTGGCGAAGAAAGAAGATAGGTACCTAAATCAAAATTGACATTCAACCGTTTATTTGGCTGTGACTTTCCAAGAGCAATTCCAAGATATGGAGATACCCCTTTTGAATCAACATCAATGGTTAAACTACCAATCTCTTCAGGAGTAAGTGTTACAATACTTGTTGAAACAGCATCTCTAGGATTTAAGCTTGCAATACCTTTTGCTGAATTAAAATATGCTACTCCCCCAGCAACTTTAAACCATGAATATTTAGACACTGGTTGAAACTCATAGATTGTATGTAAGTTACTGTATGTAACCTGAATATCAGTCAACATTGAGATCCCCATATCCAGGGTTGTAGAATAATGAAATGGAATTGCACTACATCCAAGTCTAACAGTATGCCTGCCTTTTACATACTTAAAATCTAAACCAAAACCTACTGTTCCTGTATGAAGTGAAGTTATTAAATGGTAATCGTTAGATGTACTATCTTGTGCAATGCTAGTGGAAAAAACAAAGAAACAAGATAAATAAAAAAAGAATTTCAACATCGGTATATATTTTGAAATAATGAATTAAAATTAGTTTTTAAAATACTAAAAAATAATAAGTAAGTATAAAATTTAGATTAATAAAATTTTAAAATTAAAGAAAACATTCTTGATGGATATTTATTTCAGTTAAAAAAATATAAACTTTAAATTCTACAAAACCATCACCATAAAACCTGACAAAAATCAGTTTTTACACTAATTGCAGTCAGAATATACCCTATTCCTATTTCCTTACTTTGCATTATGGGAATAATCTACATAATGTTAGTCGTGAGTTTACTTGTTGCACTTTTCTTTTTAGGTTCTTTTTTATGGGCTATCAAGACTGGACAATACGAAGATGACTACACACCGTCAGTTAGAATCCTTTTTGAGGATGAACTTATATCAAATAATAACCAAAACAAAAATCAACATGGAAGTACAAAAATTTAGTTACGATAATAAAATCGTAAAGAATTTTGCCTATGCCACCATCATTTGGGGGATAACGGGTATGGTTGTCGGATTAATCGTGGCGTTGCAGCTTGCATTTCCAGATTTTTTCAATGATTACCTAGGTTTTAGTTTCTTATCCTTTGGTCGTTTAAGACCATTACACACGAATGCGGTTATTTTCGCTTTCGTAGGGAATGGAATTTTTACCGGGGTTTATTACTCACTTCAACGTTTACTAAAAACTAGAATGTGGAGTGATGTACTAAGTAATATCAACTTCTGGGGTTGGCAGTTTATCATCGTTTGTGCAGTTGCAACTCTTCCTTTTGGAATTACAACTGGAAAAGAGTATGCTGAATTAGAATGGTGGATTGACATCTTAATCGCTGGATTATGGGTTGTCTTCGGTTTCAATATGTTTGCAACCATTTTAACGAGAAGAGTAAAACACTTATATGTAGCCATTTGGTTCTTCATCGCTACATTTGTAACAGTTGCCATATTACACATATTTAACTCATTTGAATTACCTATCTCTTTCTTAAAAAGTTACTCTTGGTATGCTGGTGTGCAAGATGCTTTAGTACAATGGTGGTATGGTCACAATGCAGTAGCATTTTTCTTAACGACTCCTTATTTAGGTTTGATGTACTACTTCGTTCCAAAAGCTGCAAACAGACCGGTTTATTCATACCGATTATCAATCATTCACTTTTGGGCATTGATCTTCATTTATATTTGGGCAGGTCCTCACCACTTACTATTCTCTGCATTACCTGATTGGGCACAAAGTTTAGGTGTTGTTTTCTCTGTTATGTTAATTGCTCCGTCTTGGGGTGGTATGCTAAACGGATTATTAACCTTAAGAGGTGCTTGGGATAGAGTGCGTGATGATGTGATGTTAAAATTCATGGTAGTTGCTTTGACTTGTTATGGTATGGCAACCTTCGAAGGTCCGCTTTTATCTTTGAAAAATGTAAACGTAATCTCTCACTTTACTGACTGGACGATCGCACACGTTCACGTAGGTGGTTTAGGTTGGAACGGAATGTTTACGTTCGGTATGTTATATTGGTTGTTTCCGAAATTATTCAGAACAGAATTACATTCTAAAAAATTAGCAAACCAACATTTCTGGATTGCAACCTTAGGTATCTTATTGTATGCTATTCCGATGTACTACGCTGGATTCTCTCAAGGATTAATGTGGCAAGAATTTAACCCTGACGGAACCTTAGCAAATAAAGATTTCTTATACACGGTACAACAATTAAGACCATTCTATATTTTACGTTCTTTGGGAGGTTTACTATTCATCATTGGAGCAATTATGATGTTCTACAACTTAATCAAAACGGCAAAATCTGGAAGTTTATTGAAAAATGAAGAGGCTGAAGCGATTGTGACAAAAGATTTGGAAGTGAAACACACAAAAGGAGAATACTGGCACAGAAAAATTGAAGGCAAACCAGTTCAAATGATGATTTTAGCGATTCTTTTAGTATCTATCGGAGGATTGGTTCAAATCGTTCCAACGATGATTGTTAAAAGTAATATTCCAACTATTTCAAGTGTAAAACCTTACACACCTTTAGAATTAGAAGGTAGAGACATTTACATCAAAGAAGGTTGTTATAACTGTCACTCTCAATTAGTTCGTCCGTTACGTTTTGAAACTGCACGATTTGGGGAATATTCAAAAGCCGGGGAATTTGTATATGATCACCCATTCCAATGGGGGTCTAAAAGAACTGGTCCGGATTTAGCACGAGAAGGTGGTTTAAGAAGTAACTTCTGGCATTTCCAACACATGATTCGTCCGAAAGATGTATCTCAAGGTTCTATCATGCCTGCATATACTTGGATGAATGATGATAATACATTGAAACTTGATTTAGTGGATAAAAAAGTTGGTGCAATGAGAACTTTAGGCGTTCCTTATAAAGTGGGCTATGAAAAAAAAGCCAAAGCAGATGCAGAGAAACAAGCAACTGAAATAGCAGAAAGCATTGCAAACGATATCGCTAATTCACTTCCTGAAAACATGAAAAAATCATTTAATGTAAATGAAGAAACGAAAAAAATCAAATCAAGAGAAATAGTTGCTTTGATTGCATATTTACAACGTTTAGGAAAAGACATTTCAGGTAAAAAATAATTAAAAAAGAGACTATGTTACGATTTATAAAACACAACTTAACAAGCATCGACGGGGTATCTATTTACCCTATCATCTCCCTCCTGATATTCTTTTTATTCTTCGCTGTAATGATTACTTGGGTTTATCGCATGAGAAAAACAGAAGTAGATGAATTAAGTAAAATTCCTTTTGAAAAAGAAGAAAACGGAGAGTTTCAACAAGAAGTAGGATTTTAATACAGATAGTATGAAAAAGTTATTTATAAAAGCAACTGTTTTAATTGGAATAACCTTTGGAACAATTACAACACAAGCACAAGACGGACAAGCATTATTTAAATCAAAATGTAATACTTGTCACCTGTTAGACAAGGCATCTACTGGACCAATGCTGAAAGGAGTAAAACAAAAATGGACTGATGCGGGCGAAGCAGAAATGTTATACCAATGGGTGCAAAACTCGACAGGTTTAATTGGTACTGGTAAAAGTAAAATGGCTAATGAAATCAAAGGTTTTAGTCCTATGGAAATGCCAGCGCAACAAGTAACCAACGAAGAAATAGATGCTATTTTATCGTATGTAGACAACCCGCCCGCTCCACCTGTAACTGCCACTACAACGACATCAGACAAATCAGTACCCGTTGAAGTAAAAATGAAACCTAATTACAAAGAAAATCTTTCAACGTTTTATTTGTTAATCGGAACCATTGCAGGACTGTTGATTACGATTATTATTTTATCACAATCAATTCTAAATCTTGTAAAATCAGATTATTTCAAAAATAGATTGGCTGTAAAAAAAGACAAAGAGGATAATGGAGGTTTAACATCATCAGTATTAAGCATTTTATTAATCGTTGGTACAATTATGTTATCAAACTCTTCATTTGCTCTGACTTTCAGTACTCCAGGAGAAAGTACTGAACCGACACCTTGGTTGAAAGTAGAAAACAGTGATCTTTACTCCTTAGTAGTAATCAATATCATATTACTTGGTATCATCGTTTATTTGAAATCAATGTTTAACAAATTAGTTGCATTGGTGAAAACAGAAAAACAAAAAGAAAAAGAAGTTGTTGCTGCACCTTTGAAAAAAATCAATCAAGTATTAACTGATGTTGTACCAATTGAAGAAGAACACAAAATCTTATTGGATCATGAATATGATGGTATTCGTGAACTAGATAATAATCTTCCACCTTGGTGGGTTTGGGGATTCTTTGCAACGATTGTCTTTGCTATCATTTACCTTTTCAACTATCACATTTTCGAAACTGGAGATTTACAATACAAAGCATACGAGAAAGAAATGAAAAAAGCGGATGCAGAAGTAAAAGCATATCTATCTAAAATGGCGATGAACGTAGATGAAACAAACGTTACCCTACTAACTGAAGGAGGTGAAATCGCAAAAGGAAAAGCACTTTTTGACGCTAACTGTGTTGCTTGCCATAATTCAAAAGGGGAAGGAAATATTGGTCCAAACTTAACAGATAAAAATTGGATTTACGGATTTGATATCAAAGAAGTATTCAAAACCATCAAACTAGGAACTGCAAATGGTATGCCTGAACACAATTCAAAGTTTAACCCAATTCAATTACAACAAGTGGCCTCTTATGTTCTCAATTTGTCAGAGACTAAAGGAAAAGCACCACAAGGTGATATTGTAAAAAAATAAAATCAAAGAAGATTTAATTTTATCTTCTTCTCTTGAAGGAGGATTGAGGTGGGTGACTCCTAATTTTGATCACCTCCCTTAATCCTTCCTCAAGGAGGGAAAAACAAAAGTAACCATGGAAATAGATGAAGAAGGAACATTTCGCGACCACATCGCAACCGTAAATGAAAAAGGAAAACGAATTTGGATGTTCCCTAAAAAACCAAAAGGGACATTTTACAATTATAGAAAAATAGTAAGTTATTTTCTTTTAGTTCTTTTATTTGGTCTACCACATATTAAATTTCATGGAGAACCATTTTTTCTATTCAATATACTAGAGAGAAAATTTATTCTTTTCGGTAAAATATTTTGGCCAGAAGATTTTTATCTTTTCGCACTAGCTACAATTCTAGGAATCATTGGAATAATACTATTTACCATTATTTATGGTCGATTATTCTGTGGATGGGTTTGTCCTCAAACAATATTTATGGAAATGCTTTTCCGAAGAATAGAATACCTCATCGATGGAGATTGGACTTATCAAAAAAAATTAGCAACACAACCTTGGAATACAGAAAAAATTACCAAAAGGGTTCTGAAACATTCTATTTTTTGGATTATCTCTTTCTTGATTGCGAACACATTTTTAGCCTACATTATTGGTGCTGATAAATTATGGGAAATTCAAACCGATCCCTTTGGTAAACACATCGGTGGATTAATAGGAATTAGCATTTTTACAACTGTATTTTATTTTGTCTTTGCTCGATTAAGAGAACAAGTATGTACCACAATCTGTCCCTACGGACGATTACAAGGAGTATTATTAGACCCAAATTCAATGGTTGTTGCTTATGACCATAAACGAGGCGAAGAAAGAGCAAAATTTAAAAAAGGAGAAGATAGAACAGCACTTGGTAAAGGCGATTGCATTGACTGTAAATTGTGTGTTCATGTATGTCCAACGGGTATTGATATTCGTAATGGAACACAATTAGAATGTATTAACTGTACGGCATGTATCGACGAGTGTAATACAATGATGGAAGGAATAGGAAAACCAAAAGGGTTGATACGCTTTGTTTCTGAGAACAGTATTAAAACAGGGAAAAGATTTGAATGGACTCGCAGAGTTAAATCGTATACAGGTTTATTGATACTCGTAATGGGGATTTTCACAACTTTACTAATTACTCGTAAAGATTTCCAAACAAATATTTTCAGACAAAGAGGTTCAACCTATCAAAAAACAGATGATGGCCTTATTAGTAATATTTTCGAATTAAATATGGCTAATAAAACCAGAAATAACTTTGATATACAATTAAAATTAGATGACCCTAAAGGTCAAATTGAAATGGTTGTGAAAAAACTTCATCTGAAGAAAGAAGCGCATCTGAAAGAACGATTTTTAGTGAAATTCCCATTCAATGAAGTGCACAACGGGAAAAAAATCGTTTCAATTATTATTTTAGGTAACGGTAAAGAAATTCAACGAATGAAAGTTAAATTTTTAGGACCAATTTTATAAACAAATCTTCCCTCCTTGAGGAGGGATTGAGGGAGGTGAAAAATAGGTCACCCACCTTAATCCTCCCTTGAGGGAGGAAACAAACACCACTTAAATTATGAACTGGGGAAAAGGATTAACCATCGCAATTATTGCATTTATGTCATTTATCTTATACATGGTAATTACCTTAATGACAAAAGGAAATGCAGATTTAGTATCGGAAGATTACTACAAAAAAGAAATCGAATACGAGAAAGAAATCACTGCATTGAAAAATTCAGAAAATTCAACAGAAAAAGTAACAATAAATAACAAAGGAGAATTCATCGTTTTTCAATTTCCAACCACAAAAGAAATTGATAATATTGAGATCCATTTATTACGTCCAAATAACGACAAAGCGGATTTGACTTTTTCTGAAAAAGACACAAAAAATGTGATGATAGAAAAGAAGAAATTAGAAAAAGGAGTCTACAAAGCATCGATCAGGTATGATTCAGAAGGACAACCATTTTTACAAAAAGCAGAATTAAACATCAACTAATTATGTCATCAATCTTTTGGTCCGCATTGATTTTAGGTATCGTAGCCAATCTTCATTGCTTCGCTATGTGCGGGCCAATTGCGATGTCTGTTCCTATCGATCGAAAATCAGAATTTACCATTTTAACGAGTAGTTTTTTTTATCATACAGGTAGAATTATCACTTATTCGCTACTAGGTATTTTAGTAGGATCAATTGGTTTTGGTATAAATTTAGTTGGTATTTTACAGAGCCTGAGTATCATTGCAGGAATAGGTATTATTCTTTATGCATGGAGATATCAACTACTAGGTAAATATGCAGATAGTGTTTTTAAAACGGTCCTACCCTACAACCTTAATTCAAGATTAATGAGTAAAGTTGTTAAAAATAAAAGTCCGTTTAAACCTTTTTTATTAGGTGTGTTAAATGGATTATTACCCTGTGGAATGGTTTATACTGCGCTGATCACCTCTCTCCTTACAGGAAGTATGATTTCTGGAAGTTTGAGTATGATTCTTTTTGGATTAGGGACCTACCCTACAATGATTTTACTTATGTATTTCACTCAAAAAACAGCAACAAGATTTAGGAGTAAATTGAACCGATTTCTACCTATCATACTTTCCATTGTTGGACTATTAATTGTTTTAAGAGGACTCAATTTAAATATTCCTTATTTAAGTCCTCAGGCGACATTTAGTGAAGGGAAAAACAATATTGAAGTAAAAAGTTGTCACCCTTTAAAAATAAAATAAAGGTGTAATTTTGTTATTTTCAATCAAGGTTCAAAAATCACGAATTAAGCAATTTAAATAAATCTAAATATTCCTTAACTTTGAAGACCAGATGCATTAAAGCGGACGGAAAAGTAAGTATATGAAGAGTTTGTTCCGAATTAATGCTGGTCATAATCGAATTTTTGGATTAGATGTATTACGCGCATTAGCCATCTTATTTGTCGTATTTGGTCACAGTGCAATTTTAGTTCCTGAAAAGTATAAATCAATCATTCGAATTGTGACGCTTGATGGTGTTGCTATTTTCTTTGTTTTAAGTGGGTTTTTAATAGGCGGAATTTTACTTAAAATACTTGAGAAAGATAAACCGAATCTGAAAACTTTATTTAATTTTTGGTCAAGAAGATGGTTGAGAACCCTTCCTGTTTATGTCATCTTATTGACTTTTGTTATTGCTTTCACATACATTTACAAACCGGAAAGACTTCCAGGAGACTGGTATAAATACTACCTATTCATTCAAAATTTCAATCAAGCAATACCCAATTTCTTCAAAGAATCTTGGAGTTTAAGTATTGAAGAATGGTTCTATCTACTTGTTCCATCGAGTTTATTTTTATTACTAAACCTTTTCAAAAAATCGGTAAAAGCAACAAGTCTTGTTCTTATCATTGGTGGAATCATTGCTATCGTTTGGTATCGTTTTCACCTTTACGAATCTATTCCTGTTCCAAACAGATTGGACAAAGAAGCGTTCAGCAAATATTTGCATAACGTAAGTGAAATAATTACCTATCAAGTACTACCACGATTAGATGCGATAATGTTTGGTGTGTTAGGTGCGTTCGTTGCGCAATACTACCCTAAAACCTGGAAAAAAGCATCGTTGCTAATAATTCCACTTTTAGCCTTACCATTAATGTATATACTTAAATATTATATCAGCCATCGACACGATGAATACAGTTTTGTGATGTTACCTGTAATCAAATCGTTTGTAGTTTTTTGCACCCTACCTTATTTCTCTCAATTAAAATCAGGTCCGAAACTATTTTCTAAACCGATAACATTTATCAGTTTAATTTCCTATTCAATGTACTTAACTAACTTGACAATAGTAGTACATGTATTCATCAAATTTGGATTGCATGACAATATACGTGGCTTACATAAATGCACAGAAACTTGGAAATGGGAATATATTTATTTTTGGTTTGTAACCATTTCGCTCTCTTATCTGTTATATGTATTGATAGAGCAACCATTCATGCGTTTACGTGATTTAAAAAAGAATAAGAAATGAGATGATTATCTTATAATAAGAAGTCTGTTTGTTTATCCTTTAAAGCACCCTATAATTAAATTGGAAAGTAAAATATAGAAAAATATATCTTTGTTCTGTTGTTATTCCTTACACATCCCAATATAATAGGAGTTTCTTCTTGCACCCCAATGTGGTTTTAAAATAGAAGTCTCTGTTTCAGATTTGTATAATTCCTCTGCTTTTAGTAAATATTCTAGGGCATTTTTCTTTCCTCCTCCAAACATTTTGGGAGTAAAAAATACGGCTACACCTTTTAAATGCGCAATTCTTGGATTATTTGGATTAATTGCTCTTGCAGCAGTTAAATTCTTCTCAAAAATCTCCCCTTGTTCTTTCCAGCGGCTTCCACCATCTACTGAAAGTCTAGCATTTGCTAAAAGAGCTCCCAATACAAATGTTTCTTGATTCGTTGATTCTAACGTTTTAACTTTTTCATAAAACTGATCTGCCAAATCCAATAATTCATCCCTCGATTTTTGATCTTTACCTGAATAGGAAAGCATTGCTTTTGAAAATGCAGCATAATAATTTGCAGCATAACTATCCGGATTCATCATCGCAATTAATTCAAATTGTGAAGATAATTGAGTTTGAAGTTCAGAAGACTTTGCCGTATCAGCAATTACATAGACTTGATTTAATTGTTCCTCTAATGTTTGTGCAGAAACATTAATAAATTGAAACACGGAAAAGATTGCAATTAAAATTCTTGTTTTCATAATAATACTTGTTTATTTATTATAATTCATCTTGATTAAACTGACTGAACGAGAAATTCATTCCAACAAACACCGCTCTATACAATGGAGGTAATACTTCAAATCGTTGTGAACCATCGGCAGAGTAACGGTAACCTAATATATTCTTTGTATTTAATATATTATCCAAACTCACGTAAAAAACAGCAAATACTTTTTTCTTAAATGTCTTTAAATAAGATGCTGTTAACGCTAAATTTTGGTAGTCTTTCGTTCTATCACCCAAAAATACAGGATTATTAGGATTATAATAAGGTCTTCCGCTAGCATAACTATAAGTGAATGAGAAATTAGTCGATATTTTTTCCACTAAATACTTCATAACAATATTTAGATTATGTGGTGAAACATAATCTGGAGTTGCTTTTGATATGTAATTTTGATAAATTCTTTTGGTATCCACATAACTGTAAGAAATCCAATAATCTAAATTTTTAGCTAAATCTTTATCTCTCCAAAAGAAATCAATCCCTTGTGCATAACCGCTTCCTGAATTATCCACTGGTCCATAAACAAAACGGAATTGATTAGGTGTATAGTTGGAATTTTTCTCTAAAATCAATTGCTTATAGTCTTTATAATATCCCTCTATTCTAAACACTCTGCTACTTTTTATCCATTGATAATTCAACATATAATGAGTTGAAATTTGAAAGTCAGGTTTATAACCACTAAGTAAATAATTAGAATTTGCAGTTTGATAAAACATGCCGCTTGCAAATGAAAATTGTCCATTTTCTGAAGATTTATAAGCAAAAGCAAATCTTGGAGAAACATTTCCTTTTTTCAACAAAGCTGAATATTCTACCCGTACACCTGGTTTAAAAGCAAATTTTGAACCTGGTTTATACTCATCTTCATAATAAAATGCACCCATCGTTTCAGTATAACCAACCAACAGGGTGTCAAATTTTTGTTCGTATTGAATGTACTGGTATTCAACTCCAGTTGTGTAATCATATTTTTCTCCGATATCACTTTTCATTTCGGCACGTCCTTGTAGTCTACTATCTTTTCTAATCAATGGAGCAATACCAAATTCAATATTATCACTATTATCACTATAAGATATCGATGTGAAATAACGTTTGCCAGGTCTTACATTATATCGAAAAGAAGAGTTTAAATAGGTATTATTATTTTCTATACCAAACTTAATTTTTTCTCCAGCTAGTGCTGGATTTGGAATTTCAACTCCCGTTTTATTATAAGAACGTGAAAAATTCATTTTAAATATTCCTTTGCTACTATCTAGTTTCGAGATGTATCGAGTAGAAAAAGAACCACCTTCTGGCACTTTATAAAAATTCACATTGGTTAGAGTAACACCATAAAAAGGAGATAAATTTAGATAATTACCACTATATTCTACTGCATTATTACCCATAAGTTTTGAGCCTGAAAGCGATACACCAGCCATATTTAACCCTGCATTGACATTGCTTTTTTCAGGTAAATCATTGGTTTGCAAATCTAATATTGCTGAAAGAGCCTGTCCATATCTTGCTGAATATCCACCGCTACTAAAAGCAGTCCCTTTAAACTGAAAAGGATTAAATCGACTTCGTTGAGAAACACCAGGAATTGAACTATTAAAAGCGTTTTGAGCAATCATACCATCAATAACAACGCTACTTTCATTAACATCACCACCACGTACTTGTAACCCAGTCTGATCTCCTCCATTTCGTTGAACACCAGGTAAGGTTTGAATTGCTCCAACAATATCTCCTTGTCCACCAGCTGTTGTAACAATATCTAATGGCCTTAAAACAGCAACCGTTCTTTCATTGGTTGCTTCAATTGTTCCTGCATTAATTACAATGGTTTTTAATTGCTTTACTTTTGGTTTTAAAACTACTGATAAGGAAATTTCAGTTCCTTCGAACACTAATAGTTTTTTGTATTGCTCAAAACCTACTGAATTAATAACCAATGTATCACTCCCTGAATTTTTAGCATTAAAACTAAATTTACCTTCATTCGTTGTTACCCCTCCTACCCGATTGGCTTTTAAAAAAACAGTAGCGAATGGAATTGGTTTTCCCTGTTTATCTTTTACTTCTCCTGAAATAATCGTTTGAGATGAAAGGATAAAATTGGTAAATAATACAGTTAAAAATAAAATATATTTCATGGTAAATAAATAGCGCTGTAAATTTAGTATTTAAATCTAGATTGAATTTATTTTTAAAATGGAATCAAATCATATCTTGATTTAATAATTTAGATTCTAGCTTGTTTTAAATAATAATTAACATTTTTTTTCGTTCATTTGCATATATTAAAATCAAATAGATGGAAATAGTAGAAATAGTAGAATTAATAGGAATCATAGTTCCAATATTATCGTTAACTGCATTGATTATTTTTATCTTGACTTCTAAAAAAGAGTCAACTCATACACCACAACCAATTACTATTCAAACTTCGCAACCAAATCAACCTGTTAGCACTCAAAATGAAACAGTCAAACTAATTTTACCCCATAGAATTGATGCTTACCAACGATTGGTATTATTTCTTGAAAGAATCTCTCCGAATTCATTGGTAATGAGAAAATTTGGAAATTATCAATCAGCCAAACAGTTACAACAAGATTTATTAAGCACGATAAGAAGTGAATACGAACACAATATTGCTCAGCAAGTTTTTGTTTCACCCCAAGGTTGGAAAATGGTAAAAGATTCTAAAGAACAAATCATTCAATTAATCAATATTGCTGCAAGTCAAGTAGAAGAAAACGCTAGTGCAATTGATTTATCTTCAAAAATATTTGAATTAACTGCAGAATTCGAAAAACTACCAAGTGAGATAACAACAGAATATTTGATAGAGGAACTCCAAAAACTTTTTTAAAAAGTTAATTCATCACTCAACATTCATAATATATAATTAGCTAATAACCTGCTTTTTCTTTTGGATAAGCATTGAAAGTCCCAGATGCTGAAGCAATCAATACTTCTCCATCGTAAATTTTTGATTCAGATACCAAAATTCTTTTTCCTCCGGAAATAACGGATGCTTTTGCAATTAACAATCTACCTCTCAATGCAGGTTTATGAAATTTCATTGAAAACTCAATTGTTGAAACGACTTTATCATCACTAAAAACTTTACTCAAGCAAGCAACACCTAACGAAGCATCGATTAAAGAAGCAATTGCACCACCATGAGCAGCAAATGGAGTAGCTAAATGTTTTTCCTCAACAATCATTTTATATTCAATCACACCTGGAGAAAGGACCTCAAAGTCCATACCCAACAGTTTACCAAAATGATTTTGATTAATGTAATCAACAATTAAATTTTTATCCATCAACTTAATCTACTAGGAAATGAAATTCAGCCTCGGTCAGTGATTTATAAATACTTTCATTTAAATCATACATAACCGAATTATAATTATCCGTATTTACCCACACTTTTAAATGTACTTCAATAGATTTTGTGGCTATTGCTCCTAAACCAACAAAAGGAAGTGGTTCAATTACAATACGTTGTTCTTCAGAAACAATTGCCAACAACATCTCTTTAGCCTTGTCAAATGAATCGCCGATTGTTAAATGAAAAGTCAAATCTATTCTTCTCACATCCGCCTTGGTGAAATTGATAATATTTCCATTTGCAATAGGTCCATTAGGAAGTATTACTACTTTATTATCAGCAGTATATAAATGCGTATTAAAAATCTGTATTTCCTTTACTTTTCCAGATACAGTTTGAGCCTGAATGAAATCACCAACCTTAAACGGTTTAAAAACCAATATCATCACTCCACCAGCAAAGTTTGATAATGTACCTGAAAATGCCATACCTATTGCTAAACCTGCTGCTCCCAAAAGGGCAACAAAAGAAGTCATCTGAATACCAAACTGGGTTATACTTGTTACAACAACCAACAATTTCAATGCAGTAGAAGTCAAACTTCCTAAAAAAGTAACTAAACTTTCGTCTGTATTACTTTTCTTCATGATTTTTTTTAAAGTCTTTGATGCAATATTTGACAACCAAAAACCAATTACTAATATCAATAATGACATTAAAAGATCAGTACCAACTTTCAATACCCACTGCTGTATTTCATGGTAATTAAACCCCATAATAGTTTCCTCGATTTTTTTAATTGGTGGTTCCATAATTTCTGCGCTTGAAGACAAAAATAAAAATTCTAATTTTACAATATGAATTACTTTGAGAATAAAATTATTTGGGTAACTGGAGCATCATCAGGAATCGGCGAAGAAATATGCAAACAACTTGCAAATCACAATGCAATACTTATTTTATCTGCTCGTAATTTAGAAACATTGACAAGAATAAAATCCTCCTTAAAAAATCCCGATAAACATCTTGTCATACCCATTGACTTAGAAAAAACAGAAACATTTGATCCTGCTTTCAAATTGATTTTAAATACATACAAAAGATTAGATATGTTATTTAATAATAGTGGAGTAAGTCAACGTTCAGAAGCAAGTGAAACAAGTATAGAGGTCGATAGAAAAATTATGGAAATTAATTATTTTGGGAATATTGCTTTATCCAAAATTGTTCTACCTCATTTTCAAGAAAAAAAATCAGGACATTATATTATCACATCTAGCATTGCTGGAAAATTCGGTTTTTATTTACGTTCAGCTTACAGTGCTGCTAAGCATGCATTACATGGCTACTATGAAAGTCTTGCTTTAGAAAACATTAAAAACAACATTTCGATTACAATTTTATGTCCTGGTAAAATTAACACACCAATATCAACCAATGCGCTTAGAGGTGATGGTATGAAACACAATATTATGGATCATAATCAAGAAACTGGGATGCCTGTAGATGAATGCGTACGCCAAATATTACACGCAGTTTCAAAGAAAAAAAGAGAAGTGTTAATTGGAAATAAAGAAATTCTTGTAGTATATATCAAACGTTTTTTTCCTGCTCTTTTTTGGAAAATCATTCAAAAACAAAAAGCCACATAAGTGGCTTTTATATACGATTATTTATTTTTATTTACGGGAATTTTGGGAATTGTTGGAAGTTAGGTTCTCTTTTTTCTAAGAATGCTTTTTTACCCTCTTGCGCTTCCTCCATTAGATAATACATCAAAGTAGCATCTCCGGCAAACTCCATTAATCCTCTTTGTCCATCTAATTCAGCATTTAGTCCTCGTTTAATCATACGTAATGCCATTGGACTACGTTTTAACATTGTTCTACACCAGTGAACTGTAGTATCTTCTAATTGATCTAACGGAACTACCTTGTTTACCATTCCCATTTTCTCAGCTTCTTCAGCCGTATACTGTTCACATAGAAACCAAATTTCTCTCGCTTTCTTTTGTCCAACGTGTCTTGCTAAATAACTTGATCCAAAACCAGCATCAAAACTACCTACTTTAGGACCTGTTTGTCCAAATCGTGCATTTTCAGAAGCGATTGTAATGTCACAAACTACGTGTAAAACGTGTCCACCTCCAATTGCGTATCCATTAACCATAGCAATTACAGGTTTAGGTATTGAACGAATTATCTTATGCAATTCAAGAACATTTAATCTAGGTACACCATCTTCTCCTATGTAACCACCAACACCTTTTACATTTTGATCACCACCAGAACAAAATGCTTTATCTCCCTCACCTGTTAACACTATTACACCGATATCCTGACGTTCTTGCGCAATATTCATTGCATCAATCATTTCAATATTCGTTTCAGGACGAAATGCATTATAGACCCTAGGTCTATTAATTGTTATTTTGGCAATCCCTTCAAAATACTCAAATCGAATATCTGTGTATTCTTTAATCGTTTTCCAAGAATAGTTACTCATTTCCTTTACTATTTATTATTGTGAGACAAAAGTATATTTAATTACTCCTTCTTGTACAGTAGGAGCTGTTTTAGTATAATTAAATCTTGATCTCAAAGCATATTTTTTAGCTTGTTCAAGCATACATCCATTTGCTCTACTGCTCGATGTCACGGTTGCTGACGTTACTAATCCACCTTGATCCACTTTAATTTTTATTAATACAAATCCGGAAGATCCAGCTCCACAAGTATAACCGGGATTCTGTATATTAGATGCAATTCCTTCGTGTGGTTCTCGATCTTTTAAAGACCATTCAACCATCACGTTTCCTCCAAAAACTTTATCTTCACCTGATCTGCTTTGAGCTTCTTTAGAAGATTTATTGGATTGTTGTTTTTGCTTTAACTTCTGCTCCGTTTGAATCTTTTCTTCTAAAATTTTTTGACGTTTACCATCACCACCAGATTCTTTAAAAAACTGCTTTTCTAAATCTTTAACGGACTTTTCAATTTCCTTTGAAGACATGGGTTTAGTTTCTGACCAATCTTCTTTCATTGTTTTTTGACGAGAATCATTCATGTCTCTTGTGATACTTTTTATTTCTTTTGGTGTTGTATTAGACATAATTTCAATATCTTGTGGATCAATTTCTAATTCATCTTTAGCAATTTCTACTTTTACTTCATTTTTAAAATTCCAACCTTCCACCTCCCAAGATTTTTCATAAGAGTTAAATAACAAGTAAAATAAAGCACCAAAAAAAGTAAGCAATACGGCTAATATTGGATATTTATATTTATCAAGAAGATCAAAGAAACTATTCATTTTTAGTTATATCTTGAATTAATTTACGATCAATCAAACTGTAGTAATGCATATCGTCACCATTATAAAGCAATAATAAATCTTTATTTAACATCCTAATTTGATCATAATCTAATGGGATTAGCTGTTCACCCGATAGTGAATATAAACCATATTTTGCCCCGTTTGAAACCAAGTAAAAGTTCTCGGCAATTAAGCTAATACTTGTAAAAATAGCTGGTATAATCCACTTTGCTTTTTCATTAATTACTCCTTGTAATGACTTAACGTCTACAATTGCTAAACCATAATGATAGCTAGATGCATAATCAAAAATAGGCAAGATAGATACCGATTTATCTTCCAGATTGATATATCCCCATTGTTTTCCTTTACTGAAAGAAATTAATTTTGAAACATCGCCCAACCCTGTAAATTCTGGTTTTAAAACATAATTACCAAGTTTATCTATAACAGCATATTTACCTTTAATTCTTACTCTCGCAAAACCATCATGAAACATACATAATTGTTTATAATTTGGTATTAAATCAAACATGTTTTTTATTGCTTTTTTCCCTTTTTCATCAATAAATCCTAGTTTATTATTCAGAACAAAAATTGCTCTATTACCTGATAAAGGAGAAATATACTCATAAGTAGGAGTTAAAACAACTCTGTTTCTAATGGTTTTAATCCCATATAAAATACTATCTCGATAGATTAATAGTGTATCATTAAAGAAAAAAATTTCTTTATGCATTGGTTCAGATAAATAAGAGCCTGTTGAATCTATAAAAGCTTCCTTTCCATGTAGGATAACTTTTGCTTTCCCTTTTAAAAATGGAAAAACATCTGTAAATTTTGGTTCTGTAACTTGTTTCCCCATTAAATCATAAAAACCATAAAGGGAATCTTTCGTTCCATAAATTAGACCTTCCGTATATTGCCCTAGTTCGTTAAATTCAAGCGGAAGTATATATTTGCCAGCACGATTAATAACCCCTGACTTACCTCCTTTTTCTACGATCGCTCTACCATTTATAAAATCAGAACCTAAATCAAATTGAAAAGGAATTACAACATTATTTAATTTATCTACATAACCATATAATCCATTTTTTTGGGCTAAAGCTAAGCCTTCGCTATATAAATTTAACGTTTCATAATCCGGCGAGTAAATTTCTATGCCTTTATGATTCATCCATCCAAATAATTTACCTCGTTTGAAAGGATAGAGTGTAAGTTTAGATAAGTCTTGATCTCTTTTGAGATCATCTTTGAATGGATAATTTGGATATTCTTTTTTAAATTTTTTGACTCTGTCATCAGAAAATTCTACCATGTAAAGAGCATATAATTTTCTCCATGCCTTATCAATATTTGAATTATTTGGGTATAATTGAATGAATCGAGCGAAATCTTCTATCGTGTTGGACTGAGTTTCCAATCGAAATAAAGCATCCATTGATTCAGGGATATATTTATTTTTTGGATTATCGTTAATAAAACGAACATAATCTGTAATGGTACCGCTATTTGTTTGTTCTGAAAAAAAAGTTAATTCATACCTATTAAATAATTCATCTTTATATTTAATAGATGGGTAATTTTTTAAAATCGAATCATAATAATTAGATTTATTAATCTTGATTGCCTTTTGAAAAATTATTGAGTCTCGTTGAAGCACACTTAATTGATTCTCCTTTGACCAAGGATATTTTTCCATAAATTCGGTAAGAGCTACTTCACTATTTTTACTTAACGCTATCTGGTAATAAAACGAACCTATTTTTTCTCTTAATTGTAAAATACTATCGTAGGTCATACCAAGCAATCCAAACTTAGCTTTGTCTTGCTCTAACATTTTAGTGTAGCCAAATTCTGCTATTGAAACATACTTAAAAGCTGAATCAATATTATGGAAAGGATTATCTTTACGATAGAAAATGGTAGCTAAACCATATGAAGCTGGAACTTCTTTCTTTTTTAAAGATTCGTAAAAAAGTTTTTTAGCTTCGAAATAATTCATTTCTTGCAAGCAAGCAAAAGCCTTATCAATTTTACCTGCAGTTGCAAAACAACTGAGCAGTAAAAATAAAAAAAAGGTTCCTAAGTGAACTTTCATATAAGATTCTACTTAAACTAGATACAATAATACAAAAAAAAAGCCCTCATCGAGGGCTTAAGTTATCTGAAATTTCTTACTTAGTAAGTCTTCCGTATCTTGATTTGAATTTATCAATACGTCCTGCTGTATCGACAAATTTAACAACACCTGTAAAGAATGGGTGAGAAGTATGAGAGATATCCAATTTCACTAATGGATACTCATTACCATCAGTCCAAGTAATGTTTTCGCTAGAAGAAGCACAAGAATGACATAAAAATGTGTAATCATTAGTCATATCTTTGAATACTACTAATCTATAATCTTCTGGATGAATACCGTTTTTCATAATCGTATTTTGTTAATTATATCTTTTCTATTAAATCGGAGTGCAAATTTAAGAAAATAAATGTACACTCCGCTGTTTATTTTAAAATTATTTACTTTTTTTTCCGAAATCAATCAGAATTGGAGTTGCGATACAAATTGAAGAATAAGTACCAATCACTACTCCAATCAACATCGCAAACAAGAAACCTTTAATTGCTGGTCCGCCAAATAAAAACATAATCAATACAACAAGGAATAAAATCATCGAAGTATTAAAAGTTCTACTAAGAGTTGTATTCAATGAACGATTGATGATTGTTTCAGTACTTTCATCTTTTTTCTTCAGTTTTAAATTTTCACGAATACGGTCAAAAACAATCACTGTATCATTCATAGAGTAACTAATTACCGTTAAAATTGCTGCAATAAAAGCTTGATTAACATCTAAGCTAAAAGGTAAGTATCCGTGTAACAAAGAGAAGATAGAGATCACAAAGAAAGCATCATGTGCTAAACCTACAATCGCACCTAAAGAGTATTGCCAGTTACCAAAACGAATAAAAATAAAAGCAAATATGACAACTAATGAAATAAAAATTGCAATAGCAGAAGAAGTCCATAATTCACTTGAAACTGAAGCAGAAATACTTCTTTGCTCTAGAATCTGATATCCACCTAATTTAGTTTTACAAGCTGTTAATCCCTCCTTAAGTTTATCTGTCACTTCTTGTGTTGCATTATCCTTACTTAATTTATAGTTGGTGATAATCTCGACATTGTACTCATTTGATTTCGTTTTCAAATCAATGGAAGCAACCTCACCATTTTCAACAAAAACCTTTGATAAGTTCTTACGAATGTGTTCGATATCCGCTTTTTGCTCAAACTTAACAGCAAAAGTTCTACCTCCTGTAAATTCAACACTTTGCTTTAATCCTCTACTGAATAAAGAAACCATACCTAAAACAGTTACTGTAATAGAGAATATGTAGTAATATTTTCTTTTTCCTACCCAATCAATGTTGAAATTTTGGAAGGCATTTTTCAAAAAATTAGTACTAAAGTTTACATCTTTTCCTTTTTCAAGCATATAACCAATAACCAATCTTGAAATAACGATCGCTGTAAATAATGATGTGAAAATACCAATGATTAATGTCGTAGCGAATGACTCCATCTCTCCTTTACCAAAGGATTTCAAAATAATACCAACTAGTAAGTGGGTAGCATTTGCATCAATAATAGAAGGTAATGCTTTTTTGAAACCGATCTCGATAGCCTCAGATTGACTTACTCCTCTTCTTACTTCTTCTCGAATACGTTCAAATATTAAGATATTAGCATCGACGGCAGTACCAATAGTTAAAACGATACCTGCTATACCAGCTAAAGTTAATACCGCTCCAAAAGAAGCAAGACAACCTAATATAAATACTACGTTTATTGCAAGCGCAATATTTGCAACCATACCACCTTTACCATAATACATCCACATGTAAATTAATACTGCTAGGAAAGCAAATGCAAATGAAATCAAACCTGCCTGAGAGTTTTCAGAACCAATTGAAGGTCCAACTTTTGTTTGCTCTTTGATTACACATGGCGCAGGTAAAGCACCACCGTTCAACAATCCAGCCAAATCTTCAGCATCTTCAATCGTAAAGTTTCCAGAAATCTGTGTGTTTCCTCTGGTAATTGCTTCATTTACTCGTGGAGCAGAATAAACTACATCATCCATAGTAATTGCAACACACTTACCAACGTTATCGCTAGTCATTTTAGCCCATTTATCAGAACCTTCTAGAGTCATTGATAAGTCAACAGTAACTTGACCGCTAGCTTGGTCTAATCCCTTACTTGCATTTTTAATATCCTTCCCTCCTACTTGTGCTTTTCCATTCATCGGAACTTTTACAGCATACAGTACATAAGAACCATCCTTATCGTTCTTATTGATTTTCTCAGGAGAAGCTGACCACATAAATTTTAAGTCTTCAGGAAATAAAGCTTGAATATCTTTTCTTCTAATGATTTTGTCTACTTTTTCTTTATCCTGTAAAGATGCAAAGCCAATACTTACTGCTTGTCCTGGCTTTAGATATGTATCTAAACTAGCTGTAGATTGATTTAAAGCAGTTAAAGGTTTGCTCTCATTCTTTTTAGCTGTATCTTTTTTTGCTAAAGTTAAAGAGTCAGTAGTAGTTGTATCAGTAATTTCCTCTTCTACTATTTCAGCTTGTGTGGATAGTTGGCTAGCTTGAGACAAAGCCATTTGAATTTCCTCACGTTCATACGTTTCAAAGAATTGTAGGTTTGCTGTAGATTGTAATTTCTCAGCAACTGTAGCTTCATCTTGAACCCCAGGTAATTCTATATAGATTCGATTTGTACCGTTTTCTTTTTGAATATTAGGTTGAGCAACACCAAACTGATTAATACGCTTACTCATTATCTGTTCAACACCTTCCATTGAACTTGCAACCTTAGCCTTAAGATAATTAGAAACTTGAGAATTAGAAGAATTTTTATTTAATTCGTCTATTTCTGTTATGGCTAGTTCGCGAACAATTAATGCATCTCCATTGTATTTTTTGAATTCAGAAGCAAAAAGATCAATAAAGTCACCTCCCTTGGAATTATGAATTGCAAGTGCTTTATCATAAGGCTTTTTGAAACGAATGTCACGTGGATTTCTAGCCATACTTTTCACAAGTTCAGGAACAGAAATCTCTAAGGTAACACTCATACCTCCAACTAAATCAAGACCGAAAGCCATTGATCTATTTTTTACTTGCTGAAAGTTAGATCCTAACAATGGATATACAGCTTGAGATCCTTTTTCTTGTAAAATTAAATTTACATATGCTGCCTTTGCTAATTCATACGATTCAGGCTCTTTAAAATCAACCTCTGTACCATTTGGTAATATAGCAATACCATTGTTTTTAGATGCTTCTTTTTGCAACTCCCCCACTCTAATAATCGCCTCTTTATCAGCTTTTTTCTCTACTGAATTAGAAACAAATGTAAATGAAAGTTGATAAACACAAACTGCCGAAAGTAATATCGTCAGAAACCAAAAAAATCCTTTGTTACGCATATTCGTACGAGGTTATAATTTTTAAAATGAACGCAAATATAAAATTTTGATTTATCAATATCAATCTATATACGATAAAAATAGATTTACCTTGATCAAACTTAACACATAGTTAGTATAGAGATTCAATAAAAGAATTCAATTCATATGTAAACTCACTCCAGGAAAATGAAGCTTTAAGCTCTACAGCTCTTTCCATCATCATTTTATTCATTTCCTTTTCACATACAAACTTAATGGCATTAGAAAGCTCAACAGGATCATTTGGAGATACTAACACTCCATTTTCACCATTTTTGATATATTCTGACAAACCTCCCACATTCGAACAAACAATTGGCAGTTCAAAATGCAATGCTGTAGCAGTGACACCACTTTGTGTAGCATTTTTATAAGGCAACACACAAACATCAGCAGAAGAGAACAAAAAAGGAACTTCATCATCTGAAATAAAATAATCCAGATGTATGATTCTTTTTGATAATTTGTGTTGATCTATAATTGCTTGATACTTTGCAAACCCACCATAACATTCTCCAGCAATTAGTAAAATATAATCTTCTTCCAATTGTTGAAATGACTGTAAAAGAATATCTAAACCTTTATAATCTCTAATTAAACCAAAAAACAATGCTACTTTTTTCTCTGAAGAAATTCCATATTTCGCTCGAGCATTTAATTTATCTACTTTTTCACCAAAATGTTCATATAAAGGATGAAATAATCGTAAAATTTTTGCTCTAGGCTTAAGTCTTAAAATATCCACCTTCACTTTTTCTGATAAGACGACAAATGCATCTTGGCTATTTAAAAAGTAACGTGTTAATATAGAATCGTAAAAACGAGGTTCATGTGGTATTAGATTATGTATAATTGCTACTTTTTTTACTCTTTTTGGTAATACAAAATTCAATAAACTTAAAATTGGAGCAAAAAAGGACATCCAGTATACGTTGAGAACAATGTTTTGACCTGATTCTTTTTTAATTTTCGATGTTATCCCGAAGATAGAAAAAGGATTTAATGAATCTATTCCATTATCAATCTTTTTATTTATAACTTTTTGATCATCAACAAACTGTGTTTTTCCCGGAAATAAAAAAGAAGGATATAATCTTTTATAATTGATTTTAAATGCAACATTAGATTTTTGCAGCTGTTTAAATAAGGCATCTGAAAACTGAGCTATACCTCCCCTGTATGGATAAAATGGAGAAACAAAATGAATTTTTTTCATTTAGCTAACTTAAATTCATACATATAAAAAAACCATTCTTCTCCCTTATCAACTTTTGTCGTATCTCCTTTTTTAATCTTAAGATCTTTATAATACCTAATAACTAATCCTTTATTCTTAGCGAAAAATTCATTCTTACGTTTTAAATCAACATAAGTTTGATATAATTGCTGTTTTACGTGAATTACAGAGTCGACTTTGATTTCTTTGATTTCTATATAAGGATAAAAATTTCCATATCTAAAATACATCGTATCATTCACATTATAAGAATCAGAATTCCAAGCAAAGTTATTTATATAAGGTATATATAATTTTTTCTTTAAAACATTATCTTCATTTTCAATATAATACTGATTCTTTATAAAAGCAGAAAACACCTTTAGATTTACCCAACTTGCTATAGTATCATTCCAACGAAAACGATGAATTTTGTAAATTAAATTCCCTATTTCATCTCTAAATGTATCTTCAATTAGAGATTTCATTTTAAAATCAATCGTATCGTGCCTATCAACTTGCGCATCGTGAAGTATGTATCTTACATTATAAAAAGAAATATTTCCTACTTTTAAACCTGAATAATCAACTGATTTAGTGGAAGAAACTATATCTTGTTCTTGTTTTTTACAAGCAACAAAAAACAATATTATGGATACTATATAAATTATGTACTTCAAGTTTTACTTTTTTTTCTCCTTAAGTTTGTCTAGGTAGTTTTTGGTTTGTTTTTCATCAAGCCTCACACCAGATCGATAATATACTTTTCCAATTTCTAAACCATTGGAATCGTACGCATAACACCACCCTTCCTTTTCACCATTAACATAGTTATCCTTCATTTCAATTGTTCCTCCCGGAGTATAGGATATTACTTCACCAACAAGTTTATCGTCAACATAGTTAGATTTACTTTTCAATATTCCGTTATCAAAATATTCTTTTTGTTCACCCTCTTTTTTACCGTTCCTGAAATTTAATTCTTGAGCTATAATTGATGATTTCTCATTTAATAATTCTGGCACATAATAAATTATTTTTTTCCCATCAAGTATACCTAACTTGAAAGTTTCAGTTACACTCATTCTGCCCGATGGCCCCCAATAATTCCAAATACTATCTTTAACTTTATTTATATACTTCCCAGAAGCCATTGGTAAATTAGCATCATCATCGTGATAAATTGTAGAATAAGTGATTAAACCTTTTTCTTTAAAAATCATTTTAGCTTTTATTCTACCGTTTTTGAAATAATAGACAAATACTCCATTTGGTATATCATCGATAAATGTCCCTTCATAATCTAGTAATGTAGTCCCTGGAAAGTATTTTTTCCAGTACCCCTGTTTTTTTCCTTTTGCATCTATTTTGTTCTCTTGAGATATAGAGTATAAAGTCAAAAGAGAAAAAAACACAATTAAAACCTTTTTAATCATACCTAAAAAATTAAATCCTCTAAAGATGAAATTACAAAATCTGGCTTTTCTGTGACAACTTCCTCTGTAGTTACTAATATTGTTTTCATTCCTAAATTTTTACCAAAAAGAATATCGCTATTAGTATCACCAATCATGATTGACTTTGCAAAAACAATTGAAGGAAAATCGCTTTGAGCCATATAACCCATAACAGGAAGTGGTTTTCTAGAGTCTAAGACATCATTTTTCAGATTTGTTGCAACATAAACATGATCAATTCTCCCTCCATTTTCTTTAATAGAATGCATCATATAATCATGAATCATTTGTAAATCTTTCATTGACATTAAACCTTTTCCAACTCCTTGTTGATTTGTAATAACAATAATTTTATGAAAGTGAATATTTGCAAATTTGAAGAATTCAAACACTCCTTTTTCAAAATAAAAATCTTTTGTTTTTTTTACGTAATCGCCAAATATCCGGTTGTTAATGACACCATCACGATCAATAAATAAAGTCCACGAATGATCAATCAATTCTTTTAACATCCGATTTCTTTCTCTATTAAATAACTATTTCTAGTCGAAGAATTTCTGCCGACAAGCTCGGCTAAAAAACCAGCAAGAAAAAATTGAACTCCCAATATCATACAAACTAAAGTCAACAAAAATTCAGTTCGATCAACTAATAATTTTGCATGTTCATGAATAAATAATTTGTCAATAATCAAAATAGAAGCAAAAAAGAAACCAATAATAAAAATTAACATACCAATAGCTCCAAAAAAATGCATTGGTTTTTTACCAAATTTACCCATAAAAACGACTGAAAGTAAATCCAAAGGACCGTTAACAAATCGATTAAATCCAAATTTAGTTGTTCCGTATTTTCGAGCTTGGTGTTCAACTACCCGTTCACCAATCTTATTAAATCCTGCAAATTTTGCTAAAGGAGGAATATAACGATGCATATCTCCATAAACTTCAATGCTTTTTACAACCTCGTTTTTATAGGCTTTTAAACCACAGTTGAAATCGTGTAAATAAATTCCAGTTAATTTTCTAGCTGCCCAATTGTATAATTTAGTTGGAATTGTTTTTGAAATCGGATCGTGTCTTTTCTTTTTCCATCCCGAAACAACGTCGTAATCTTCATTTACTATCATTTCATACAGATAAGGGATTTCATCTGGACTATCTTGTAAATCGGCATCCATTGTAATAACCACTTTGCCAAGAGCCGCTTCAAATCCTTTTTGAAGTGCTGCAGACTTACCATAATTACGTTGAAATTTTAGCCCTTTTACTGTACTGAATTTTACAGACAAATCTTCGATTACCTTCCAAGAACTATCCTTACTTCCATCATCAACAAATATCACTTCATATTTAAATTGATGTTTTTGCATGACATCATTTATCCAAATAAAAAGTTCGCTAATAGATTCCTCTTCATTAAATAAGGGGACAACGATTGATATTTCTTTTAAATATTCCAATTTCCTTTTTTTTAGACACAAATATACAATATCAAAAAAAACTCAGCATTCGATTTATAAAATTGTCTACAAATAAAAAATAGCTGCTAAAATAAATATTAAAACAATGGCCAAATATTGCCAGACATCAACAAAATAAGGATATAATTGATTCCAGTAGCGTTTTAATTTTGACATAAAATAAACTGTTATAAATTAATAATTGAAAATTAATTGGTTTTTTAGATTTATTATGACTAACATTACACTATGAATAAAGGTATAGTAAAATTCTTTAATGAGACCAAAGGATTTGGTTTTATTAAAGAGGAAGATTCGAACAAGGAGTATTTTGTTCACGTAACAGGCTTGATTGACAAAATCACAGAGAACGATGTTGTAACTTTCGAACTTCAAGAAGGTAGAAAAGGATTAAACGCAGTAAATGTTAAACAAGCTTAATTAGTTTTAGAAATTTTACTTTGATTCTTTACGGGGCTTTTAGCCCCTTTTTTTTGCTCATTATTTTACAAATATATTCTGAGCAAACTTTAAACTAATTCGATTTAACTTATCGTCGATTAAAATTTCTATGGTAGAATCAAAAGTTTGTCTTGATTTAACTTGAATAAGCTTGTCAACTGCTAAACCTAAATCCGTAGCAAAATTCAAAAACTCAGTAGAATTATCCTTTACAGCTACCATTTCACAAAATGAACCAACTTCAACATCACTTAACAACTTTTTTGGCAAAAAATCAAATTTACCATGCTTGTCCGGAATTGGATCACCATGAGGATCTATTTTTGGAAAACCAAGAAATGCATCTAATTTTTCAATTAATTTTTCAGATTTTATATGTTCTAATTGTTCTGCTACTTCATGAACTTGATCCCATGTGAATTCTAACTTATCATGAAGAAACGTTTCCCACAAACGATGTTTTCTAACTACTTGAACAGCTAAATCCTTCCCCTTTTCAGTCAAATAAATCTTACCGTACTTCTCATAATCAATGAAACCTTTAGATTTAAGTTTTTTAAGCATATCATTCGCAGATGAAGGCTTTACTTCGAGGTTAGAAGCCAACTCATTAGTCCCAACTCCTTCAAATTCACTATTATGAATCGCAAGGTTAAATAAAGATTTTAAATAATTTTCTTCCGTTATTGAAAGCATATTAATTCTTTTTCTTTAATTCAAACAATAAATAACACAATGCTAATGTAGCAGAAATCGCACCAATATAAAAGGACTTAAATGCGGTTTCTATATTATTTTGATAAAAAAACAAAGTTAGAAAAGAACTCAACATAATCCCCACTTCCAATGCGATGAATAAAGTACCAGCCCCTACTCCTCTGCGATCTTTGTGAGATAAATCTGCAGTCCAAGCAAATAAAGCAGGGCTATTCACCCCTGTAGCTAAACCAAAAACAATAGATGCAAAAGTATACATATGAACCGTTTTAACCTGAGTAAGCATAAACATACTAATGGTTAATAAAATAACACCAACAAATAAGACAGATTTTCTTCCGTATTTATCTGAAATATTACCAGCAAATAATCGGACAATCATCGTGGTAAGCACGTAAAAAAAGAAAAACCATCCTTTATTTTCAATCTGAAGGAATTCAGAAACATCGGGAGTTAAAACAAAAACTACACCTGAACACATAGCCGTTAACAACATTACCACTGCTGCTGGAAGGACATTCATATCAAACACGTCTCTTCTTGTAATCTTCAATTGTTGAAATTCAAAATTAGTTTTACTTTCTAATGTTTCATTGACATAATTCATCAAAATAATGGAGATTAAAACACACGCTACTGCAGTCAAGAAAACACCATTATTTCCAACAATTGAATAGAGCGGAGTACCTAAGTATTGCCCAATACCAATTCCCATAGAAACAAACATCCCCCATATTCCCATGCCTTTCCCACGTATTTCAACAGGTAGAATATCGGTTACTAGTGCTGTAGCTCCCGTTGGAGCAAAACCAACAGCAAATCCATGGAAAAATCGCAACAGTAAAAAAAAGAATATAGAATTTGCAGATAAATAAAGAGCACCTACTATCACAGCCATTAAATACCCCATAAAAACTACTTTTTTTCTCCCAATCAAGTCTGCTAACTTTCCCGAAAAAGGACGAGATAAAGCTGCAGCAATAGTAAAGAAAGTAATTATTAAGCCTTTATATGCAGAACCGCCTAATTCAACAATAAAATCATTTAATTGAGGCATAATTAAGTTGAAACTAATCATAAAGAAAAGCATCGAAAAACTTAATATCCAAAAATTATTTTCTAATCTCATTTAAAAAATTAAGGCTGTCTTTGGGACAGCCTTTCGTTTTAGTGTGTTTTTGCATGTTCTTCCTCTTCTGGATCAGGAGGGAACAATTTAGGTGCATTCTTTTGATCTTGAAGATGATCTAACATATCTTCTAATTGAGATATTGATAAACTTTTAGCTATGATTTTCTTGTCCTTATCCAAGACAAATATTCTAGGTGTAGAGTAGATATCGTAAGTTTCTTGATAATTTAGAGATTCTAGAGTTGTATACTTTGGGACAAATTGAAGCGGATCCTTCAGTGCAGCATTATATAATTTCTCTGTAACAGCAACATTAGTAAATGTAAGGTTATTTTCTTTGATGAATTTTTTCCATTTACCAAAATCTTCACCTATTGCTTTTCCAATTGCAAAAACTTCAATATTTCGATTTTTCAATTTTTTAGCATACAACTCTCCTAATTTTGGAGTCGTTTTTTTACAATGCCCACACTCTGGGTCCCAAAAATATAAAACCACAAAATCTTTTTTTAGACTATAGAAATCAAACCATTTCTGATCAGTTGTATCGACTAATGAAATATTCGGTGGAGCAACACCAACAACTAAATTTCTATTAGTTTTAACTTTTTTACACAACTCGTCTAATTTTTCTTTTTCCATCCAAGTTATATTAGAAGTACCATCTACGTTTTTAGGACAATAATATCTTTCACCCATTCTCACAAACACTTTATCCATGCCCATAATATTTGATTTTTCGTATGAAGAAGTAACGTGTGTTAAACAATATTTAAACATTTCTGACTTGGTATTCAAACGATCAACAAAACGGTAAGCATATTTCGTGATTGTATCAGGATTCGGAATTAGCATTTTTTCACTAAAAAAGAACTCCAATTTGTTATGAAAAACAGGTGTATTTAAAAGACGATCATCATTTAGATCTATATTATCAAAATAGTGATCTCTATAATATTTGTAAGCAAAGTTTGAATCAACTAAAGAACCATCTAAATTTCTTGGCATTTCAGGAATTTCTATATCCATTGACATTTTAACTACTTTACTTACAAACGTGGTAGGATATGTTTCAACTAATTCTTTTTGATACGCTACAACTTGTTTGGAAACTTTCTCTATTTCAGTAGTCAATGCTTTATATTCAGGATCTCCTTTTACTGCTTTTTCTCTTAATTCTGAAAATTCTTTAGCCTTAATTCTTTGATCATTCATGTAGGTAATATATTTCAAGAAGATTTCATTTTCAAAAGATTTATTTACCTTCATATTCTGAACGAAATCAGGACCTTGAGTCACTAAATTAATTTCTTCATTGTTGTATAAAAAATCAAAATAACGCTGCCCAGAAAGTAAAATAGCCATCACCCCCGGCTTTTGTTTTTTACCATCAAATTCAACAACTCCTCCCTTCATTTTTGCTGTATCTGCATAATACATTCCTTTCCCATAGTATTTAACCAAGAAAACTGTTGTATCTTTTTCTCCAAGAACCTTAATTTTTATTCTTTGCGAAAAAGAAATAAATGAAAAGGCCATTAAAAAAACAATTAGAATAAACTTCATATGAATTTAAATTTATACAATTCCCCAAAAATAGAAATTAATACCCTTAAGAAGTGTTA